>JAGCMR010000015.1 GCA_017646305.1 Spirochaetaceae bacterium | reverse complement strand
TAGACCTGTTGCCATTGCCGCTCCAAGTGGAAATAAGTTCTATGCCTTTGCAGCAGGAATTGTAGATGGTGGTCCACGAGGAAACATCATCATGATGATTCAGATGGATTTGTCTTCTCCAGACTTTTTGCGGACTGCCGTGAAGGTTCCTCATACAGAAGTTAGTATCTTTATCAACGAACAGCGTATTGGTTCTACCATCGATACCCAGGGTGACAGTAGCCTAAAGAATCAAACGATTCTCGATACAGTATACAAGGATAACGAATCATACATTGGTCATACCTTGGTAAATAATATTGATTATTTGGCTATTTACAGCCGGCTCAATAGTCCTGACTATACTGAAGATGTAATGGTTACCGTTCTGGAGGTTTTCTCCTACGTGAAGGAAGTGTATATCAGTATCATTTCCATGGTAATCATTACCACAACAGTCCTCATTGTGATTATGTCAATCTTTTTGGTGTTTTCCTTGCATCGGTCTATCATTAAACCTATTAAGACCACAATTGGTGCCTTTGAGAATTTGAATGGTGCAGAAGGTGAGCTCGCAGATTTGACCTATCGTATTAAAAATGATCATCATGATGAAATTGCGGTCATGACAAATGAGGTAAATACCTTTATCGGTCAGCAGCAGGTAATGATGATTGATGTACGAGATTCTACTCAGGTTATCCGTGAAATTGGAGATACCTTGGCAAGTACTGCCGCTGAGTCTGCCAGCGCTACCCACGAAATTTCTTCTAATATCAACAGCGTAAACAATCTAGTAGGAAAGGCCAACGGTGCCCTCCAAACCATGCAGGACTTGCTGGATGATAGTGTGCTGGGAATCAAGAATCTGGATACTCTTATCGATAGTCAGTCTTCTGGTATTGTTGAATCCTCCAGTGCCATTGAGGAAATGGTGGGAAACATCAATTCTGTGTCCAATTCTGTAAACAAGATGGCTCGGGAATATCAGGAATTGATTGAGATTACTGAATTTGCCCGTCAGCGTCAGAACGATGTGGCTAAGCAGGTAGATTATATGGCAGAGCAGTCTCGTCACTTGGCAGAAGCCAACAATGTTATTTCCCAGATTGCAAGCCAGACAAACCTGCTGGCTATGAATGCTGCCATTGAGGCTGCTCACGCTGGTGAAGCTGGAAAGGGATTCTCCGTTGTTGCTGATGAAATCCGCAAACTGGCTGAAAATTCTGCAACTCAGTCCAAGAACATCAAGATGGAGTTGGGCAACATTACCAATATCATCCAGGAAGTTGTTACAACCTCTGAGATTTCTGTACAGGAATTTTCCAAAATTACTGGTAAGGTAGGAAGTACCGACCACTTGGTTCGAGAAATTGACAATGCCATGACCGAGCAGCACGAAGCTTCCAAACAGGTGTTACTTGCTCTACACGAGATTAATGATGCTACCATGCAGGTACAGCAAACTTCAAAGCAAATGGCTCGGGATATTCATGACTTGCAGGATTCTGCCAAGAACGTAGAGATTGTTGCTACCAGTGTTGGTAATAGTATGGCAGAAATGACTACAGGTATTAATGAAATTAGCATTACCAGCCAGATTGTTTCTGACCAAGTAATTAAAGCTAGAGATTCTGTTCACGGGCTTCAATCCTTGGTTGATAAATTCAAATTGTCTTAGTTTTGAAATTATTGCGAGGAGGTGTTCTGGT
>JAGCMR010000131.1 GCA_017646305.1 Spirochaetaceae bacterium | reverse complement strand
GGTAGGTCTGGAACAAATATCGTTATTGGTGACGGCTACGAAATGCGTCAGCTGGCACAGGCAGAAAAGAAGCTTCATATCGTGGTGTATCCTAAGGTCTTGTACAAGGGAAAGCTGGTGGCACCACAAATAGAAGACTAAGCTATAAGACTTAAGGTATGGGCTATATCTTTAAAAATGCAATAAAATAAGCTATAGCCTGTGCCTTTACGTAACATAGAATAAAGTGCAACCATACACCTCCTCTACCCCAGCCTCCTGCAATGCTCGGGCACAGGTTTCCAAGGTAACGCCTGTGGTAAGAATGTCATCGATTAAAATGACTTTTTTAGGAAGCTGAATCTTCTTTTTAGCTGACTCCTTGGTAAACTTTTTTGCCAAAGAATAGGATTTACCAAGGTTATCCAAGCGGCCCTGCCTGTCTAGCTTTTTTTGTTGTTCTAGTGATTGCCGTTCCAACAAAGGCAACACGTGAAATCCGTGATATTTTTTCAAATATAAACACAATTCCTGTACCTGATCCCACCCCCGCTGCCGTATCTTTCCCTTTCGTGGAGGAACTGGTACTAAGGGAATATTTCCTAAATCACCCAACTCCTTTTTTAAAAAATCAGCTATAAGCTGGGCAAGCACTGGAGAAAGCTGCCTCATTCCCGCGGTTTTCCAAGCAAAAAGCAAATCTTTTTTCCAAAGACGATAGCTATGAATGGGAAGCACCTGCTTGGTGTGGCTTAAAAGTCGCTGATTTCGGCACAAGGTACAAACCTCAATCTCAGAAATTAATTCCTTACCACAACAGGAACAACGCTGAGATTTTGGGGTCCAGGAAAAAAGCTTTTCCTTCTGACACTCAGGACATAAAGGTGCTGTTATAGTGTATTTACCGCAGCACAAACATTCCTGGCCTCCTGTCAAAAGAGACAGGCAAGAAGAAAAAAAATGAGAAATGAAATGAAAAAGCTTCATATAAATATTATATGGTTGAAGGGAGCAAAATCTGACAAAAACTGGACAAAATAGGAAATTATTTTCCAGAAAGGGCCTTTTTCCAGCGGGCAATTCGTAGCAAGGCTTCTATGGGAGCTAGCTTGTCCGTGTCAGTGGAAAGAATTTCATCTAGAATCAGTTCCTCGTCGGAGAATAAGCCTGGAGATTGAAATACAGCTGCTGGTTTTTGACTTTCCGTAACTACTTCAGTTACTTGAACAGTGTCAGTTTCGGCAGTTTCCACAATGGAATCTGGAATTGCAAGGCTAGGTTTAATCTTTTGAGTAATTTCTTGCAACAGGATTTCTGAGCGCTGAATCACTTCTTGGGGAACTCCTGCCAGTTGAGCCACGTGGATTCCGTAGGAATTGGCTACTGATCCCTCCTTAATTTTTTTAAGAAAGGTAATTTCTCCTTCCTGCTCCAAAACCTCGAGACATAGGGGAAGGAGGGCGGGATGAACCAAACGGGTCAACTCATGATAATGAGTAGCAAAAAGGGTTATACAGCGAACCTTGTTCAACAAATACTCAGAAACAGCCCAGGCAATGGAAAGTCCATCCTCAGTAGAAGTTCCCCGTCCTACCTCATCCATAATCACTAGGCTTTTTTCCGTGGCAGATCGTAGAATGTGGGCCGTTTCTGTCATTTCCACCAAGAAAGTAGACTCACCACGAGCTAGGTTGTCAGAAGCTCCAACACGACAAAAAATCTTATCAACTAACGGGATTCGGGCAGAACGGGCTGGAACAAAGGAGCCAGTTTGAGCCAGCAAGGTTATCAAGGCAGTTTGTCGTAAATAGGTGCTTTTTCCTGCCATATTGGGGCCAGTGATGAGAGCAAAATATTTATCCTGAGAAAAATATCCGTCGTTAGGCACAAATTCCCCAGAGGGAAGATGCTGCTCCACCACAGGATGGCGGCCCGCTACAATTTCCATGGGGCCATTTTCAGTAATTTCTGGTGGAACCCACTGGTTTGTTATGGCAGCCTGGGCAAGGGAGGCAATACAATCGGTATAAGCAATTTCCTTTGCCACTTGAAAAAGATAGACAGTAAACTCCTTGACCTTGTCCCGTACCTCAAGAAAAAGATTTCGTTCCAGCTCCACTATCTTTGCATCTGAGGAGTTGAGCTCATGCTCTAGCTCCTGCAATCTAACAGTGGTGTATCGATTTCCATTAACCATGGAACGTCGCAGAATAAAATGGGCAGGAACAGTATCGATTTTACCGATAGAAACTTCAATATAATAACCAGAAACACGATTATACCGAACCTTTAAGGTAGAAATTCCAGAATTACGTCGCTCTTCTTCCACGTATTCATCAAGAATCTGACCAAAATTATCACGAATGGATTTGAGGTGATCGAGCTCCTGACACCAGCCTGTCTTAATGAGATTTCCCTCCGTTAAAACGATTGAAGGATCATCAACAATGCTGGCGTGAATCAAATCTGCAACCTTTTTTGCATCTGTAATATCGGTACCACTACAGTGTAAGGGTTCAATGAGCTGATGAACTTGAAGCCATGCATACAGGCTAGCTTTTAGTGCCTGAAGATTCTTTCCATGGGCACGATCCATGGCTAAACGACCAGTAAGACGCTCCAAATCCAAAATGGAGCTTAACTGTTCCCGTAGCTCCTTCAGTAAGGTTCGTTGTGCCACTAGCTCTGCCACTAGATTTTGACGAGCCATGATTTTATTGGAATCTCGCAAAGGACAAAGAAGCCAGCTACGAATAAGCCGCTTTCCCATGGCAGTGACACCATAGTTCAAGGTTTCCAGCAAGGTGCTGTGAACCGTTCCATCCCGCAGGTTTGCCACTAGCTCCAGATTCCGTCGAGAAGAATCATCAATGATGACGTAATCGCTATCCTTATACAGCTGAATCCCCGAAATGTGAGGCAAACTTGAATTAAAGTTCTTTGATAAGTAATCCAGCAAAAAACCTGCTGGTGGCACCTCTGGAGAAGCTTCTGTTAAGGAAAAGGAGCGAAGATTTGCTGTCCTAAATTGTTCTGTCAATCGTTTATAGGCTAAATCAGCAGCAAAGTGCCAGTCAGGATAGTAGGAAATGGAAATAGCAGGATAGCTTGCAAGTACCTCCTGCACCAGCCTTTGATCCTTCAGTGAAAGGGGCAACACCATTTCTCTGGGGGAACAACGTCCTAATTCCTTGGAAAACTCCTGGGCCATGTCATTAAGATTCCAACTGGTGGCAGAAAAAGCTCCCGTACTTACATCGATAAAGGCTAAACCAGCCTTTCCTCGACTACAAGACAAGGAAGCAAGATAATTATGACTTGTTTGCTCCAGATATTCCTCTTCTACCGCAGTTCCTGGAGTAATGATTTCCACCACCTTACGCTCGGCTAAGGTACGGGCGTTTTGAGGCATGGAAACCTGCTCACAAATTGCAATCTTCTTACCAAGACGCAAAAGACGAGCAATATAAATCTTTGACGCATGAAAGGGAATGCCACACATGGGCTGACCCGCCCTGTGGGTAAGGGTGAGATTTAGGAGACGGGAAACTTCCACCGCATCGGAATCGAACATTTCGTAGAAGTCTCCCAATCTAAAAAATAAAACCTCATCAGGATGTTGTTCTTTGAGCCCCCGGTACTGGAGCATCATGGGGGTCAATTCAGCCATACTACAATCCTAGGGCGCTGATAACCTCATCGGTAACATCAACAGAGGGGCTGTACCAGAGAATAGAATTGGAATCCTGCAAGCTTAAAATCATACTGTAGCCTCCATCCTCGGCAATTCGTTCCAAGGTACTGTAAAGTTTTTTGTAAAAGCTATCAGAGGACTGCAGGGAACGGCGCAAGGTTTCTAGCTCCATGTTTTTGGCATTTGTATACTCAGTAATATACTGTGTTTTCTGTGCAATTTCTGCATCAATACGTAGAACAGCTGCATCGTTCTTATTCTTCTGGTATTCAGTTCGTTTAGTCTGAAGATCCCGTAATTCCTGAGTAAGACTATCAATTTCCTTCTGAAAGGAAGCCTTCTTTGACTCATAATTTCTGATAGGACCTGTATCTCGGAAAAAGGACTCATAGACACGAGAAGTGTCCACTACACCAAACTTAGTAATCTGCTGAGCACTTACCAAGGCACATAAAGACAAAATGCATAGGGTTGTAATAATACATTTCTTGTTCATTGTAAAAAACTCCTTATCTGTTGGTAATATTGAATGAAAGTACAAACTGCCATTCAGGCCCCTTTCCGTTTTGCCAGGCAACATTATCATCCTTTACCTGGAATGTGTTTGCCAACATCATTCTCAATGGGAACTGAGGCAAAGAGAAACGGAAACCAGGACCAAAACTAAAGAATACATCCTTTATATTCAAGTTTGTAAAGAAATTCTCGGGAGTATCCTTGATAACTGCAGCATCAAAGAAGAAGTCCAATGAGAAGATTCCTGGTGCAACAGGCATACGCAACTCAACAGTATTATTCCAAAGTGCAAGCCCACGATGGGTACTGTAGAGAGAACTCCATCCACGACCAGTAAACATTCCATCGATATAGAGCTTATTTGATTCACTTAATCTAGAGTTAGGACTAGGTTCTATAAAGGACAGACTGGTTAATCCTGCTAAAACAAATTTTAAACTCCAAGTTTCTGATACAGGCAAATCAAGTAAAGTAAAGTAAATTTCGCCCTTTGTGTCGGAACTTAGGAAGAATTGCTTTTCTATGCCAGGAATAAGTCCTGTCCAAGAAAATTGCTGCTTGGCAAACCATCCCTTAGAGGGATCATAGTTCAAATCTCTATCATCCAAAGATGTTGCAATCCAAATAGAATTTGACAATCCCCACTGCTTCTGATTCTCTGCAATCAAAGAATCCACAGGCGTATAGATGGAATCATCATAGAAATTACGTGAAATATTACTAGACAATCCGCCAGTTACAGAAAGTATAGCAAAATCTGGAGCCCAACGACGGCCGAGAGAAGCGGAGAAATTGATGGCAAGATTATTGTAATTCATATAATATTTTGAATTATTTACAGAACCATCAGGCAACACAACAGATCGCAAAGCATTAGAAATATTATGAGAAATTCCAGCACTGGCACTGAAGCTTACTGGTAAATCCATAAACCAAGAATCACCGTAGCTAAAGGCAATGGCCTGCCTATCAGTGGAAAGAGTTGTATTTGCAGAAATTAATTTTCCAGTACCAAAAAGGTTTGCATCCTGCCACTTAAAGAACAAGGAAACAGGAAAGGCATCAGGATCTGCAATTCCAGAGAAGGTAACACCGAATTCAATAGAGGTGGTGGATTGTTCCTCCAAATTCAATACTAAATCAACAAGATTTTCCTCAGAACCAGGAACAATCTCAGGAACGATTGCAGAGAAGAATTGCAGATTGAACAAATTTCTTAATCCATTGGTAATCTTTGTTTTAGAGAAAATATCACCTGATTCAATAGGAAGCTCTCGAAGAATAACATAATCCTTTGTTTTTTCATTTCCCTTAATAAAGATATTCTCGATATGGCTTCTGGGATTTTCCCTAATCATAAAGTTTACAGCAATCTGGTGAGTCTCTGCATTTTTATTTTCCAGAGGATTGAAATAATTAGATGTATATCCATTTTCATAATATAAATCAGTTACTGATACCAAGCCTTCTTGGAATTTCCCCATGTTAAACACTTCTCCATCCTGAAGCTTAATCATATTTCGCAACTGCTCTGTGGAGAAAATAGTATTTCCTGTAAAGGTAATTCCCGCAAAGGTATACTGGGAACCTTCTTGAATCACATACTGAATATAAAGCTCATCACAATCATCCTCTTCATTGTAGCTGACGGTTCGTACCACATCAAGAATAGCTACATCTACATATCCACGATTCTGGTAGTATGCTAAAATTGATTGCTTATCTACCTCTAGCTGACTTTCCTGAAAAGCCCCCTTGTTAAAAATACCTACAGTCTTCATGGAAAGAAGTCCCTTTAGAGTTTTGGAAGAAACTACTGTATTTCCCATAAAACTGATTTCTCTAACTACGGTAGAACGTCCCTCTGAAATGGTAAAGGTAACAACAATTCCATTTCCTGTTTCCTCTGTGGTGGAGGATACTAGAACATTTGTGTAGCCCTTCTTCAGATACAAGTCACGAATGGCACGCTCATCAAGGAGAATTTTACTAGAATTATAAATGTCCTTTACCTTGGTAGAAATTGCTTCCTTAAGCTCAGATGCACGAATATGACGATTTCCAGTAAACTTTAACTGGGATACAAAGGGTTTTTCCACTACGGTAAATTCAATTACTACAGAAGAGCCTTTAGCATCACCTGGCAAGGCTATGGGTGACACATCTTCAAAAAGATCTAGTGCATACACCTTGTTCAGTAGGTCAAGATAAAGTTCATCAGTAAATTCCTTACCAATGAAAGGGGATGTTACACCATCCAACTCCATAGAATTGACATTTTCCAATCCTTTAAAATCAATGTTTCTGATTTTCTTGCCGTAATACCAGGTATCAGTAGTTTGAGCAAATACCAAGGCAGAAAGAAACAAGACCATAAAGGAAACAAGAGCCCTACGAACAAAATCCCTGCAATTCATCATACAATATCCTTATAAAGAAAATTTCCACGAAAGACTGATGGATGTTGATGGTACCCATAAATGCTGGGTATTTTCCAAATCAGGAGACATACTCCAACGAATGGCTCCAAATGGAGAATCCATCTCCAAACCAATTTCTGGTTGAAATCTCAGTCCAGAACCACTCCCATCCTCTAGAGCCTTCTTTTCATCGTAGGCAAAATGGAGCATGGCATCAGCATAAATGGAACTTCCGAAATACTTACCTATATAAACAGTGGTATTATCAAAAAAGTTACCGATTGTGAGTTTTTTCTTTTCTTCACCAGTATTAAGCCACTGTTTGAGACTGTTTTGCAATCCCATAGTTCTAAAGGAGAATATATCAAAATTAAGGAAATCACGCAATGCATTTTCAATTTTACGTAATACTAATAGATTAAATCCATAATCTACACCAGAAAGCAATACGTCTAATCCACTTTGTGCATCTGCTGTCAAAGCTTGTCCCAAAATAGTCATAAGCTCTATTTCAGATTTTGGTGGTGAGGAGGAATAGGTTGGATTAAAGGCACTGAGACGTTGATTTTCTGCAGACAGGGTAATTCTTACAGGTTCTCCATTTTGATCGTGCTCACGGATTTCAGCCCGTACTGTAATGATGGGATCTAAAGAATTATTTTCTGTAAATACTACCCGTCCCTCACGCAAATAGAAATTTCTATTTAGATACGTTATTTCTCCACCTCTTAGAACAATATCACTATCAATAAAATAAGAATTGGAACTAGAATCGTAACGGTATGTTCCCTTTGTATTTGGTGCAATAAGTCCACGAAGCACTGGATCAAAAAATAACTCTACATGCTGTCCTGTAGTAATGCCAATATCTAAAACAGTAGTGAAGATTCCATTTGATTTAGTATATATAAGTCCTTCTTGACGGGTATTTTCACCACGAATTCCACTGGAAATAATATCAATATCCACATTGTCAACAAAAAAACGTCCCTTAATATCAATCCTGGACATGGTTACTTCGATATCAAGATTACAGGTGGAATCTCCTTCAATAAGAATTGAGGGGGCACTAGAAGTTTTAGCGGGAATATTTATCCGAGCAGGCACCATTACATTTGTAGGAGTATTAATGTCTAAGGTAAGAACATCTAGCATCCATCGGTCCATGGCCAAACGCAAGTCAAGATAAGCACAGCCATCAGCAATATCAAAATACACCTGATCTAGCAACAATTCATTATCCCGTAAATTAATTATTGCCTGAGGTGCGATCATCAATTCAGGAACATAATCGGGACAGTTGATAGTGAATTTTGAAACTGAAAGCTGTCCATCAAATTGAGGATCAGCTAAAATGCCACCAATATGCAAATTTCCTGTCATATGACCACCGTGGAGCATGATGTAGGGGAAAGAAACGAGGCTTGTGAATTTTGACAGGTCAGAGGAAATATCCCTGAGCTGAATGTCCAAAGCCTCTTCTGCAACCCTTCCCTGCACTACTGCATGGAGTGGCATACGACCTGATAAATTCATATTTATAAAGCCATCTTCTGTAATAGAACCAGAAATTCCTAAATCATTCTTGGAATTCACCATGATAAAACCTGGAACTCGTACAAGATTCAATTCCACTGTTTCTGGTTTTGCAAAGAAATTACCCCCCAGCTCAGCTCGAGTGTCTACAGAAATCATTTCTGGTAGACCACGAGCCAAGGTAGTGATAATTCCCACAAAGCCTTCATTGTCACTTGTATTTCCACTATCTAGTACCCCTGCTTCACTTTCATTGCTCGACAAAGAACTGGTTACATTCACATCCACTGGAATCTGTATTGAATAAATATTACCTAAGTTAGAATCATATTCAGCATGAAGCATACCTGAAAAATCAGTAAGAGAGAAATTTGCAAAGATGTTTCTGATATGTTGATTACCAAACTGAACTTCTCCACTATCTAAGAAAATCTCTCCATCCTCCAATCTGGAATGGGCCATTACCGTAAAGGGTACACCACCAAAGGAAATGGATGAAGGAGCTATGTCCACAGATACATAGGGATTTTCTATGGTTCCCATAGCATTGATTGTTGCAGTTACCACGTTCCCTTGATTTTGCATTGGACGGAAACGAGCCATGGGTAAATGATTCACATCAATTTGGGCTGAAAAATAAACATCGTTAAGAAAGTTTAGCTGAGAAAAATCCTTTTTCTCTGGATTTGAAAAACTCATACCAATGTTGTAGGACTCTGTAGACAGAGCATTGGCAAGAGTTAAGTTCAAACCAGCTGTATCCATCTTTCCTTGGGAAAAATTCCACATAATTCCACCTGAACCCTCCAAGGTGGAAACCTCATCCTGAAACAAAAAGTTTTCCAACAAAAAGCCATAGCTAGAAATTTGTCCAGACATAGAAAGCTCTGGATTGGTAAACATGAGATTTGAAACCTCTGACAAGCTAAAATCGGTTACATCCACCCTGAATCCAGCCATATTATCCCTTGGTATAAAGCCATTAGTTTCCAAAGAGCATAAAATCATTGCAGGTCCTATGGAAATAGGCAGTTCATTCATTTGGAGCTGCCCTTCTAGCATGTTTTCTACTCCGTCAAAAGACAATGAGGCCAGTAAACCATAGCTTCCAGAAAGATTTAACCAAGATCCAATGGTATAGGAGCCTGCCAAAGAATAGGGTACTGTATTTACAGAAATATCTGCATTAAACAAGGCCTGAGTATATCCTTCATCAAAGTCTACTCCTGCTGTGAGTTGAATATCCTGTCCTGCAAAGAGTAGATCAAACTGAGAAAGATTTACCGTGGATTCATTTCCAGTAAAGGAGAAGATAAGAAGGTTGTCGTCGTTGTTTGTATCTGCCAAAATCCAATAGTCCACATTGTAGCTAATGGAAGAAAGATCTGTGGCAAAATATAATTCGTTGGTGGTAACGTAGGAAGAAAGACTTGCAGACATGGATTCCAATTTTGTCCGCTGATCTTCAGGAACAAAAAAAGATGCCACGTTTACTACAGAATCAAGGAAGAAGTCATTTATTCCCAAATTCGCTTGAATATAGGGCTTATCCTCATTT
Organism: Spirochaetaceae bacterium; assembly: GCA_017646305.1. The sequence goes on along the minus strand of JAGCMR010000131.1, from coordinate 1,663 downwards.
AACAAACTTCCAGAAAGACGAAGTAATCCAGGAGCACCAAAATCGATATGAGAATAATCAGAGGCTTCAAACTCAAAGTCAAAGGATTTTGCCGTCGTATCGGGAATCATAGAAAGCTGAAGAGCAGTAAAGCTTCTCTCTCCATAATAAAGCTGAGGAATAAAGCAGGTAAAGCCTCGATCTAGGGCATCAATATACAACTCCGCAGAAATATCACCACTGCCTGGCACCGTAAAACGCTCTAAAAAGGCAAATCCCGATGCCTGCAAATTGGGAATATTTACAGCACCTTCCAACAAGAAGTCAAGATTCTCGTTACTGGCCCGAAAACTCTTTACTGTTACGTCGGTGGCATTACCAGAAAAATCATAGTCAAGCACCAATCCAGCAGGCAACAATTCTGGGGACAATAATTGCTCTGGAAAAAAAAGTGAACCGTCGGCTTCATAGTCAAAGGCTAGAGACTTTGTATCTAGCTGGAACTCGTAGTTTCCAGAAATAGTGGTACCACGAATTTTATCCAACAAAGGAATCTCTTTTCTGAGCCTCACATAGGAAAATGGATCAAATTCATCCATCTGAGCTAAAACCCGCAGCTGACCTTCATTAAGATTCATCTCAGCCATAAGCCACAAAGGAAGATTTCCCTGCATAGTGGATACCTTTACAACACCTTGATTGTATTCACCAAACAAGCTTGTTCGAGCTAGGGAAAAATCTGTGGAGGATACGGATGCAAAGGATATACCTGCAGTACTGCCATCAAGCTGAGGTAAAATGGAAGCATCAAAGGAAAAGCCTATTGAAAAATTTTTAACCGATTTTTGTAGCTCTGAAGGAAGAGAAGCTAAGGCTGCATCCTGAAAGGTAACACGACTTATTCCATTTCCCTGAGCTAATAAAAAGCCTTGGGAGGCAGTATCCGTCACTGCAATATCCCTAAAGGAAACCATAACGTCCATGATATTATCAAGATAATGGAGATTTACGTCCTTAATATCTATGGCAAAGGGCAGGGAAATACTTGTAGGAGCCTTGGCTTCAGTAGTTTTTTCTACTGGGCTTGTTTCCAGAGGAGTTTCCTCTGGACTCGATAGCAGGGACATGAGCTTTTCCATCACCCGACTACTTTTCATTGCATCGTATTCCAAGGTAATGCCTGAAATTGTAAGCTTAGAAAAGGCTCCCTGAATATCTCCAGAAAGCAGGTGCAGCAAATTGTAGGAAAGATGGGCCTTACGGATTGAAAGTACGGGAATTTTTGTTTCTCCGTCACAAACCTCTATACCTTTAATACGAAAAACTGATAGAATAGCTGGCGATAATGAGTCGTAGGATACCTCTAGACCAGTCTTTGATTCCACCATGGCTAAAAATTCGTTGCGATATGCCTCCAGTCGCTGGGAAAACCCATGAATTGCAGGACGCACCAGCACTAAGGTTACGAGAATCATAGAGAAAAAGAGAATGCTGCTGACGCCGATTTTGACGACTTTAGACTTCATGTGGCTAAGATATCCTATTCTACACTATAGTAAATTTCGGAAAAAAATGGTAGGTCTATTGTGATATTAAAGAATTTCATCGTTTTTGAAGGCATAGATGGAGCTGGTACCACTACCCAACAAAAGCTATTACAAAAGAAATTACAGGCTGAATTTCC
>JAGCMR010000130.1 GCA_017646305.1 Spirochaetaceae bacterium | reverse complement strand
TCCTTCAAGGCAGCTGAAATGGACTTGGACTGAGCGGAAGAACTTTCTGCCAGCTTTCTGATTTCCCCAGCAACAACGGCAAATCCACGTCCAGCTTCTCCTGCGTGGGCTGCCTCAATGGCGGCATTCATGGCCAAAAGATTTGTCTGGGCAGCAATATTGTCAATAACGGCATTTGCCTCAGACATACTACGGGACTTGCCAGAAATATCCATAACCTTGGACTGCACATCAGCAATCTTCTGGAAACCAATTTCGGATACCCGAGAAAGATTATCAAACTGGGTAGTACTGCGAGCCAGAGCATCGGTAACAGACTGAATGTTTGCCAGCATCTGCTCTACAGAAGAAACGCTGTCGTTTACACTGGAGGTTTGTTCCTCAATGATGCTGTTCAAGCTAGAAACCTTACTTCCAATATCCTGAATAGTACTAGAAACGTCAGACACTGCGGAGGACTGTGTATGCATCTGATCCTGCACAATGGTAATAGCTCCAGTAATCTTATCCAAGGCTCCCTGGGCTCTATCCATACTGGAAGTAAGACCACGGCTTGTTACCGAAAGACTTACAACAGACTTCTTTACGGTGGAAATAATATTGTGCAGAGAGGAAATAAACACGTTAAAATGCTCCGCCACCATACCAATTTCGTCTTTGGAGGAAACCTCCAGCTTAACCCGCAAATCACCCTCTCCAGCGGCAATTTCATCCAATGCCTTTGCTACAGTACCTAAGGGCCGCACAGAACGAATCATCCAAGTAAAGGCCAATACACCTAAAATTCCAGACAATATGGTAATGATGGTCATAAGCTGCTGAAAGCTATTGGAACGCTGCAGCAAGTAAGAGGTAATTGCTTGGTTATTATCTTCTTGATAGTCAATGTACACGTTGATTTTATCTAGCCACTTTTGGAATTCAGGACGAGCTGTGGCCATCAGAATACGATAGGCTTCATCTCTTCTGTCTTGATTCATCAAGGAAATAATATTTTCGATAAATGGGGTGAGAAATACCTTAGACTGGTTGATTTCAGAAATCATATCCCGTTCTTCTTGGGTAACAGAAGTATTGCTAGCAATCATCTGATTCAAAAGCTGCTCTGACTCAAGATAAAATTGCTCCAATTCCTCTATTTCAGAAAGCACTGCCTTTCGGTCGCTGACATTGCCCAACAAAACATAATCCCGCACACGGATAGATCTATCATGAACACTACCACGGAAATTAATGGCATATCGCTGCTTTACAGAATTTACTTCAGTCATCTCCTTCAGTTGCTGATTAACTTCTCTCATGCGGACAACACCAATAACGTTAATCATCAAAAGAGCTAATAGTCCACCACCTACAGTAATGGTTATTCTTGTTCTAATGCTCATCTTCATATTAAAAAACCTCAAAATAAGCGACTGTAATCTTGCTAAATTAATTTGATTTAATACTTTAATATACGACTAAAAAACAAAAAGCTCAAGTAGAGTACACGAATTATCTCTATTTTCTCTGATTTAATTAAACTTTCTCTCCTTAAGAACCCTTGGACTTTCACCTCTTTTCCGCTATAATCAAGCCATGTTCAATAGCCTTACCGGAACCATCACCGCAAAGTTACCCCAATGCCTGTATCTTG
>JAGCMR010000129.1 GCA_017646305.1 Spirochaetaceae bacterium | reverse complement strand
TCAGCAATCAGCTGGGGCTCATCTCCAGTACAAAGAGAAATCAGCATCAACAGATTTGCCACCTCTGGGCGATTGTCTGGGTCATAGGTAATGTTTCTATCAGCATCGGTCTTGGCCTTCTTGATAAGGGCTGCTGTTTCATCCTCGGTGGCAGAAAGCATAATAGCATTTCCACGACTCTTACTCATTTTCTGGCTACCGTCTAGGCCCAGGATACTGGGAGTCTTACTTAACAAAGCCTGAGGTTCAGGGAATACGGGCTTTTTGGGAGAAAATTTCTCGTTAAAGCGACGAGCAATGGTACGAGTCATTTCCAAGTGAGGTAGCTGGTCCTTTCCCACAGGCACCACATTTGCCTTGCAGAAAAGAATATCACAAGCTTGGTGTACAGGATAGGTGTACATTCCTGCATTTACACTTTTGATTCCCGCAGCCTGAATTTCTTCCTTTACGGTAGGATTTCTTCCCAACTCAGCATTGGAAATAAGGGTCAAAAAAGGCAACATAAGCTGATTTGCTTCTGGCACATAGCTATGAGGATAGATGATGACATCCTTGCTTGGTTCAATGCCACAGGCCAAGTAATCAATAACTAGCTGCTTTGTGTTTTGAGAAATCTCATTAAAGGCATCGTGGTCCGTCAGCACCTGATAGTCTGCAATCAAAATGGTAGTAGGAACACCCATCTTGGAAAGACGGACACGGTTTTGCAAAGAGCCAAAATAGTGTCCAATGTGAAGACGACCAGTGGGACGGTCTCCCGTCAATACCCTGAACTTTTGAGGATTAGCAGCAATTTCTGCCTCTAGCTTCTTGCTCCGTTCCAGAGCTACCTCGTAGGTACCAGCAGCAATTGCTGTAGTATTAGCTGCGGACATAGCCCCATCTTCATTTCTATCCTTATCTGTAAGGTCTTGGCTCATATTACCTCCAAAAATTATACAAAATCATACATTATCAGACTAATTCTAACGACCAGCCAGCAACTTTTTTACCCGCTTGTACCAAAAATTCCGCAATCGTTCTCCTAAAACATAGAATTTATACAAAGGACTCAAGGGAATATCCAAACTACCAGGCCGATGAACAACCTGTCCACCAAAGCCAGTTTTAAATCGATACAAACCATGCATGGGATGATTTTCGTCATCGGTGGGGGGAATGCCGTACATATCATACACCTGGCATCCAGCAGCCTTTGCAGCCTCCATAGCCTTCCATTGCAAAAGGTAGGCTGGCATAAGATTACGGTGATTATTGGAAGAAGCTCCATACAAATAGACTGCTTCCTTGCCAGCAAACAAGGTAATAATAGCTGCTAAAGGCTCATCTTCATAAGATGCAATATATAAATCCACCTTTGAAGTAGAATCTTTTTGCCCTCGTGCCAGCAAATCCTTGTAATAATCCTTATGGTGAATAGCAATCCCATCTCTTTGGGAGGTTGTTTTATACAAATCGTAAAAAACATCAATTTCCTCAAAAGAGGCTTGCCGCACCTGTACTCCCTTCTTTTCTGCCAGACGAATATTGTAACGCCACTTACTCTTCATTCGAGCAAGGATTTCCTCCAAGCTGACAGTTAAATCCACCAATACTGTATCTGGTGGCTGAATATTATCTGGAGCAAAACTACAGGGAATGGTTTTACGATATGAGGCCCGCTCTTCTAAAGAAACAAGATCAACGGGAATATCAAATCGAATACACAGGGTATTTTTATCTAGAAAACTCCTTAGACTGTATGAAAAATCAGACAGAAATTTACCGTAAGCAACAGTTTCTCTCATGATTTCAGGAGTTTGATTCAGTTCTACTCCCATGGGAATGTAGGCCAAGGAAACTTGTCCCACTACAGGCAAAGAAAAGCTTCTAGTGAGGATTGAACAAGTAAAGCAGGCATCTGTTCCAGCATAGCTAGAAAGATAATCAGCAGGATTATATGTTCCGTAAATGCGAAGAGGCTTCCAACCATGGGCCTCTTTGAAAGAAGCCCAAAAGTCGGTTTGTAAAAAGTGGGTGGACTCAGGAATTGCCGCAGAATTTTCAGCAGGAAGCTCCAGAGCCGAACGATACAGTTCCATGGGAATTAGTGAACCTCACCGTTGACAGTCATCTGAGTGGTGATAACCTTACCACCAGCCATAAGGGGAACACCTCCAATGGTGACGGTCTTGTTTACAACGGCAATATCCACGGCAAAGAAGGTATCTGCATCAATTTCTACATCCTTCTGTGCAGCAGGATCAGCTCCCTGCAAAACAACAGGAGTTCCAGGACTAGTCCAGCTACAATCAAGGACTTCTACACATTCCTTGCCCTCTGCATCGGTGTAATCAGCTGCAAGAAGCATACCACGGCTTTCAATTCCACGCATTTTGCGGGGCTTTAAGTTGTCGGCAATAACAACGGTCTTACCAAGCAACTGATCGGCAGTCAGGTATGGCACCAGTCCAGACAAAATGACTCGGTCACTACCAGAACCATCATCTAGGGTTTCAATATACAGCTTATCTGCTTCAGGATGTTTTTCTACCTTCTGGATTCGGGCTGTTTTCAAGGCAATATGCTGATTAAAGTGGGCAACAGGATCAGCGGCCTTTTCTGGCTCCTTGGGAGCAGGTTTTGCTTTTTTTTCCTTCTTCCCTTCCTGCTTTTTCTCACCAGCTTCTTTGCTTCCCTCTCCAGCTGCAGAACGCTCTACCTGGCTACCAGCATATCGCTGACGATAGGAATCGATGGTTTTATCGTCCATGGTCTTGAAATAGATTTCTGGGGAACAAACTGTTTCCAAACCATTGCACTGGCCAAGGTCATTCCAAGTGAGACTACCAGCTTCTGCAGGACAGTGGCTCAAGGGACTTGCAATCTTCTTGCCAAAATATGACATTACCAATTCTGTAAAATGAGGCATATAAGGATGAGCCAAAATCATCAAGTCCTTGATAATATAACACAGGTTCATAATGAGGGATGCTGCCTTTTCTGGCTCTGTGGTGCGAGTCTTCCAAGGCTCTCCATCTTGGAATGCCTTATTTGCAATGGATGACAAGGCAAAAATCTCCCGGAAGGCATCTTTCAGCTCTGCCCATTCCAAAAGATTAGTGATTTTCTCTTCACTAGCCTTTACCTGCTGCCATAATGCTTCATCAACAATACCTTCTGGAATCTTTCCATCAAAGTAACGGGAAACAAAGGTTAGGGTTCTGTTTACCAAGTTACCTAAGTTTCCAATGAGCTCACCATTGTATTTTTCCTGGAAATCCTTCCACATAAACTGGGTGTCAGACTTTTCAGGGCGATTGTAGAAGATGTAGAAACGCCAAGCAACGGCAGGAATACCAGATTCCTTTGCATCGGTACCAAACACACCGATTCCCTTAGACTTGGAGAATTTACCAGACTCATAGTTCAAGTATTCGCTACTAGACATGTGATGGAGTTTTGTCCAATCACGGCCAGAACCGATGAGGGTGGATGGGAAAATAACAGTATGGAAGGGAATGTTATCCTTACCAATAAACTGGAAAAGTTCTACAGGAGGCTTTCCTGCAGCTTCTGTTGATTCAGCAGGAAGCCACCAGGATTTCCAATCAAAGGAAGCTTTTCCCTCCTCAGCCAATTTATCTGCCAAAGCCTTGGTAATGGAAATATAACCAATGGGGGCATCGAACCAGACATAAAATACCTTGTCTTCAAAACCTTCTTTTGGAACAGGAATACCCCACTTTAAGTCTCGGGTAATAGCACGCTGATGCAAACCATCACGAATCCAAGCCTGAGTCATTTGTACGGCATTTTTAGCCCAACGACCTTCTTGACTAGCCTTTTCCATCCAAGGGCCATATTCCTTTTGGATACGGGGCAAATCAATATACAAATGACGAGTATCTTTAATTACAGGCTCTGTGCCACAGGTTGAACAGCGGGGAGATTTTAGCTCCACTGGCTCTAACAACTTGCCACAGCTTTCACACTGGTCGCCACGGGCATCCTCGTAGCCACAGTGAGGACAGATTCCACGAACAAAGCGGTCTGCCAAGAAACGCTGGCAGTCGGGGCAATAGGGCTGCTGGATGGAGTCTTCTGAAATAAAGCCCCGCTTGTCCAGATCAAGAAAGAGTTGTTGCACAATTTCTGTTTGCTGAGGTGCAGAAGTTCGTCCAAAATAATCAAAGTCAATGCCAAACCACTTGTAAATCTCTGCGTGGATGGCGTGATAGTAGTCACAAAGCTCACGAGGTGTCTTTTTTTCTTCCAGAGCACGGGTCTCGGTGGCAGTGCCGTACTCGTCGGTACCGCATACGTACATGGTATCATAGCCACGACTGCGACAAAAACGTGCAAATACATCTGCAGATAAAACCTGAATTAAATTGCCCAAATGAGGAACATTATTTACATAGGGCAAGGCGGAAGTGATTAATCGTCTGTTCATTGAAACACCATAAAATATAAAAAAAATATACAAAATCCCCTAAAATGAAGCCAATTTAGAGAAAACCGTTACAATTTTATAGGGTTATGGCAGTTTAGTCAACTAAAGGCGTTTTGTAGTCTTTCGGGGAAGCACTACAAAGCTGATGTTCTTCTCAACTTCTCGTTGTGGTGGAATTTCCAGCTGCCAACAAAGAGATACCAGAAGGTTTCCGTTTTCAGCCTTCATTTGGAGGTTTGACTGCTCATTCAACACAAAGACAAAAGAAACCTCTTGGTCAGAAAAACGAAGCTGGGACACTTCTCGCCCCTTACCTTCAGGAAGTTGGCTGTGGAATACTTGCAATTCTTCTTCTTGACCGCAAATAAGCTCTGTATCAAGCTTTTCACTTCCAGCTACATCTAACTGAATGTGGGAATCAACAACAAAAATCTGTCGCAGTGGCTCTAAGCCCTCATTCTTGATAATATACTGCACAAGAATACCATCAGGAGAAACCACATAATTCTTCTTTAGGCTTACACTTTGACCATTCTGTCCCACTGTTCCCCGTGCAGAAAGCTCTATGTTTTTTCGCTTTCCATCGAAGGAACGCTCTTTGTACAGCTGACGGGAGAACAAATCATTACGGTCAGCGGAAAAATCATCTAGGAAATAATCCAAGAATAGCCCAAAGCCAGAATTTCCTTTTCCAGCATAATTTCTATAGGTTTGAAAAACATCAAACTCGAAGATAGAACCACCACGTCGCTGAATATAGGCATTATAGGGCTGGAATTGGCAGATATACTCGCGGATTCCATCGGCATCATAATCATAAGAAGTAACAGAATCATAGAAACCTGTATATTCTCGGGCAATTCGTTCTGCCTGCAAAAGACTACGATAGGCATACTTTTGAGAACTAGCACTCGATTTTATAGACTGTACTGAATAAGATTCACCAGCTTGGGCTTCCATCAACAAATCACGGACATGCTTTCTTCTGTTCTTATCACCACGACTCTGACTTACCAAAATGCTCAAATACATCATCTTGGAATACAAAAGATAGGTTCCCATGTTTTGCAGCAGATAATCATAGGGAGTCAAGATTGAATCCCTACCATCTAGATGCATCTGAGCCTGACAATCATGCTCCGTCAAAAGTACTCCCGCTGGAATATAGGTTCTCTGGTAGTGCTGGGTCATTTTGATGTAGCGAGATGGAAGATTCCATTGAAAAACCTGTCGAATCTGCTCCTGGGATATAATATTGTCCAGCTGTTGCAACCACTGGGATTCTAAAAGCTGATTCATCTGTTCAAGGTTCAAGCTGAGACACACTAAGGGATTTTCAGCCTCTGGACAAGCGGAAAAAACCTCTTTTTCCAAGCTAGCTAGATATTCCTTTGGGGGAATTAGAGTTGTTGCACCATGATTATCTACCGCTCCAGAATGACAAAAGGGACTTTGCTGTTGATTTTGTCCCAGCACGTAGATAATCTTACCTTGCTCTTGAACAATATATGGCAAGAAGGAGTTTCTTCCTTGAGGAATAAGCCGACTATCCATCATAACAAAGTCCATAGAACAGGTTTTAAGACAAGAAACAAGACTGGGATCCCAAGCATTATTGGGAATTACCATACCACGAGGACGCTTTCCAGTGTGACGACGAAGT
>JAGCMR010000128.1 GCA_017646305.1 Spirochaetaceae bacterium | reverse complement strand
GTACCACATCCAGGGGAAGGTTTGTACAAAGTTGAACTTGTTCTAGTGGAATTCCCAACCCGATCATTAACTGAGCCGTCTCTAGATCCTTTTCGTAAGCTCCACGTTCAATTCCTCGTTCCAGCCCGATGGCATAGGCTTCTTCTTGCTTCACTGCGATGTCGGTGGCATAATCGTATTCAGTCATGAGGATACTCAAGGTTTCGCCTCCTTTACGTTCCAAGTAATCTCTTAAGATGTTGTGACGTACAGCCTCTCGAATAGCTCTTGTGAGGGGCTGTGCTTGTCCATCTGCTTTGGCCTTATCTATGAGCTTGAGAAACTGCACGTATTGTTCCAAGTCAGGACAATTCTGCACCACGGGACTTGGTGTTTCACCCTTAATTTTACACACTTTCACTTTCAGTTCAAGGGTGAGTTCTGAATCCGAGAGGTGGTTCTCGAATGCGTCTTTGAGGAAAGCATCGGATAGATACAAATAGCTTTCTGGTGGGATGTTTTCCTTGCCAGTGTAAAAGACGAAGAATTCTGGCTTAGCCAAGGGAATGAGTTTGTCAGAGAATTTGGCTTTAGAATCCACCATGTTGCCGTAGATTCGGCTAATGTACTCTAGCAATCGCAGGGGCATATTGGGATTGATGGTGGCCTGATGTTCAATCATGAGAATAAATTGGTCGTTTACCATGACGGCGATGTCGTTGTAGTAATCCATGTAGAGCACCTGTTCTAGATTCACTCGTTCCAGTTTGGTAGTTTCCACTTGTAGGTTAGTTCCATGTAGGGCGTTATACAGGGAAAGAAAATGCTGCTTCCAGTCCCTGTCCTTGGAAAAATAATCTACAAAGAGGGAATCCTTGTGTTTGCGGTTTTCGGTGGTGGTTTGGTTCTCCATTCGGTCTCCGTGAAAGTCTGTTTATAAATATTATAGACTTGGAGGTGAAAAAAACTGCGTGTTTACGAGAGAGAGCTTCATTTTTTTGTAAAAGGGGCCCAAGCTGGAGCAGCAAATTTAATCTAGGGATTCTTTCCATATCTGGGGAAATAGGGTAGAATGAGGGAAGGAGTGTGATCATTGGACGTTTCCATAATTATCGTCAATTACAATACCAAGGACTTGTTAAAGAATTGCTTAGAATCAGTGTTTAAACAAACGAAAGAAATTCAATTTGAAGTAATTGTTTCTGACAATGGTTCTCAAGATGGTTCTGTAGAAATGATAAAAAAAGATTTTCCACAAGTCATCCTCATAGAAAATAATGCTAATCTCGGTTTTGGTGCGGCAAATAATCGTGGGCTTACCATTGCACAAGGGAAATACATTTTTTATCTAAATAGCGATACCCTACTTTTGAATAATGCTGTCAAGATGTTTTTCGATTATTGGGAAAGTTATCCAGATAAGGAAAAGTTGGGAGCTTTAGGTGCAAATCTCTTAGATGAGGATATGCAGGTGATTCATTCCTATGGAATGTTTCCTAAATTAAGGGAGGTGGTGTATCATTCGGCACGAGCTCTGTATGGTGTGTTGAAATTATCATTAAAGAAATTCCTTTTTAGAAAGGAGCCTCCTTTGATAGAAGTTACTTCTGAAAGGACAGAGTATAAAGAGGGGGAAGTTGATTGTATTGTAGGAGCAGATTTGTTCCTTTTGAATTCCTCTCTTGCCCGATTTGATGAGGGATTTTTCATGTATTGTGAGGAAACCGATTTGCAGGACATTATGAGTTCAAAGGGGATGCGACGAATTCTGATTCCAGGTCCACAAATACTCCATCTGTGTGGAGCTTCTTCACGAGGTAAAGAATCGTTACGGTTAGATGTAGTACAGTATTTTGCTACATTTTCCAGTATTCATTATAATCTTTCGTTAATTTACTACTTCAGGAAGCGGAGGCAATCAAAGATAGGAATCTTTATCTTAAAGTGCTTGTTGTTCTGTATATGGATAAATCCCCTGATTTGGAAGAAAACAAGAAAATTTATTCCACAATTGATAAAAAAATAAAGGAAAAATATGTCGAGAATAATTGTCAATGGTATTTTTTACAATAGTAATCTCACTGGAATAGAACGGTTTGCTCATGAGGTTACAGGATATTTGGATATGATTGCAACGCCTGGTGAGGTGATTTTAGTATTGCCGGCAGATGTACAAAGGCCTGTTCCTCAATTTGAAAACATTCTGGTAAAAAAATTACCAAGAACTCCTGGAAAGAAGCAGTTTAATAACGTCAAACTAAATACCTACTTATTATCCCATAAAGGTGTCTGCATTGATTTCACCAATCATATTCCGTGGGTAGGCAAGAGTGTTGTGTTTCTTCACGATGTGTACAGTAGAGTGTGTCCCAATGACTTTAAGACTGCTGGAGATATCCAAATCAGGGATAAAGCCTGTAAAATGTATCGTCGGATTGCTAAGAAGGCAAAGATTGTGTGTACTGTGTCACAGTATAGCAAGAAGCAGATTGAAGAATATTATTCTGTTCCAACGGATCGGATTAAGGTAATCTACAATGGTGTGGAGCATATTTGGAATACTCTATCAGATGAGGGGATTTTTGTTCGCTATCCGCAGTTGCGTACTCAAGAATTTTTCTTTTGCTTGGGAAGTCTTTCCGTAAGGAAGAATCTAAAGTGGATAGTTAATCATGCTCGATTATATCCAAATGAATTTTTTGTAATTTCAGGTATGCCATTGTCTAGTGTGATTCCGTCAGAACTTGAAGATATGCGGAAATTACAAAATATTCTTTGTGTCGGTTATATTACTGATGGTGAAGTAAAGGCATTGATGCAAGCCTGTAAAGCCTTTATTTTTCCCTCTTATTTTGAGGGCTTTGGGATTCCTCCTCTAGAGGCATTAGCTTGTGGTGTTCCTGCGATTGTTTCTAAAACCTCTTGTTTACCAGAGATTTATGAAGACTGTGTTTATTATATAGATCCACATGAATCTCATGTTGATTTAAATATACTATTGCAGGGAAGTGTAGCCTCCCCAGATAAGCTTTTCTCACGTTATTCCTATCGGAAAGCTGCTGAACAACTCTATGAGTTAGCTATACAGATAAAATAAGGAGAATGATTTATGAGATATATTATCAATGGTGATTTTTTATGTAGAAATTTAACTGGAATAGAGCGATTTGCCTATGAAATTTGTAATCGTTTGGATGCACTGGTAGAATCTGGAACTGTAGGTATTTTTATTCCAGCTAATGCTCGAGTAATTCCAGAGTATAAAAATATTCAAGTTTTTGTGTCAGAAAAAAAACTTGTCTCCTTTCCTCGTTGGATACAATTTGTCTATGGAAAGTTTTTGAAAAGACAAAAAGCTATTGGTATCGATTTTTCAAATAATTGTCCTATTGGAAATGCTGGTGTGGTTTTTATTCATGATATATATTGCAAACTCTATCCAAAAGATTTTACTTCTTTTAGGGATAAATTGGTACGTGCTTATTCCTGTCTCATGTACCGTTATGCCACTCGTCATGCCAAACTTTTGCTGACAGTATCCCATTTTAGCCAGAACCAAATTGCTGAAACCTATAAAATCCCGCCAGAAAAGATTCATGTGGTGCCAAATGGTTGGGAGCATTTTCAAAAGGTGGTGACAGACACTTCTATCCTTCATCAATTCCCCCAGCTGGACAAGGAGTTTTACTTTACCTTAGGCAGTCTTTCTCGCCGCAAGAATCTCTTGTGGATTGCCAACTATGCGGAACAGCATCCTCAGGACACCTTTGCCATATCTGGCAAGATGCTTTCTGGCTTGGTTCCTCCTGAACTGGAGCGATTGCAAACCCTGCCGAACGTGGTGCTTTTAGGTTACGTAACCGATGGCCAAGTAAAGGCTTTAATGGAGCGGTGCAAGGCCTTTGTTCTCCCTAGTTATTACGAGGGCTTTGGTATTCCTCCCTTGGAAGCCCTGTCTTGTGGTACAAAAATTGTGGTGGCTCGGGCTGCCTCTTTGCCAGAAATCTATGGCGATACAGCCCACTACATTGACCCAGATAATTCCAATGTGGACTTGAAGGAACTTTTGACTCAGCCAGTGGCAGATGCCAAGCCTGTGCTGGAAAAATACACCTACGACAACGCTGCTCGCCAGTTGTATGACTTGTTGAAAGCCTTTGTCTGAAATTCGTATTTTAAGGAAAAATATTTTATCTGTTCAAAAAGTCTTGAGCAGTGTATAATTCTTCTGATATATAGTTGTTTCGTAACTTTTGTTAATATCGATATTTAGGAGCCTGCTGAATGAATCTCGGTCAAATTTTGTACACGGTGATTCTGTATCCCTTGGTGCAGATAATAGAAATAGCCTTCATGGTGTTTGATAAGTTGTTTAGTAACACTGGAATCGCAGTAATGGGTGTAAGCTTTGTGGTAACGGTGCTGTGCTTGCCTCTGTACATTGTGGCGGAACGGTGGCAGCAGCTGGAGCGGGATACTCAGGCTCGGCTTAAAGGTGGGGTAGATCGAATTAAAGCGGTATTCAAGGGGGAGGGAACACTATCAGTTTGACTTGCAGGGGCGAGAGTGGAGTGAAATTTGCCAAAAGTTTATTCAGTTGGTGACTAATGAGGAGATGAAATGAAACAGGTAATTTCTATTGTGGTGCCTTGTTATAATGAAGAAGAGGCTTTACCGGTAACAGCAAAGAAAATAGAAGAAAAAATCACAGCATTAAAAAAGAATGACAAATTTAAATGTATAACTGATTATTCTGTATATTTTGTGGATGATGGTTCCCAGGATGGAACGTGGAATCTTATTCAACAATTAAATGAAGAGAATAAATTATTTTGTGGCATAAAATTATCCAGAAACAAAGGGCATCAGAATGCATTGTTGGCAGGATTAGTAACGGCAAAAGAAACATCGAGTGCGGTTATCTCCATGGATGCAGATTTACAGGATGATATTGATGCCATTGATGAGATGTTGGATAAATATTTGGCTGGAGTTGATGTTGTCTATGGTGTTCGCTCGTCGAGGGCAACTGATACATTTTTTAAGAGGGTTACGGCTCAAGGATTTTATAAGTTTTTACGTTTCTTTTCGGATAATCCTCAAAACATTATCTATAACCATGCAGATTATCGTCTCATGAGCCGTCGTGCTATAGAAGGCTTAGAGTCGTATTCTGAAATAAACTTATTTTTAAGAGGAATTGTTCCTGACATAGGCTACAAACAAGATATGGTTTGTTACGAGCGGCGTGAACGTGTGGCAGGAGAAAGCAAATACCCATTGAAGAAAATGTGGGCTTTTGCTGTGCAAGGGATTACTTCCTTGTCAATAAAGCCTATGAGACTTATTACTATGTTGGGATTCCTATTGTTCTTTACGAGTCTCGTTATGTTAAGCTACTTTCTTATCAGGCACTTTACGGGTCATACAGTAGTTGGTTGGTCAACCTTAGCTGTATCTGTTTGGGGTATTGGTGGGTTGATTCAAATGAGCATAGGTGTTTGTGGTGAATATATAGGAAAAATATATTTAGAAACAAAAAGACGCCCGCGGTTTATTATTGAAACAATACTAGATAAAAGGATGATGAAATATGAAAGGTCTGAGTAAAAAGGCAGATACAACATTACTTGTAATTTCCGTGATGGTAGCAATAGTTGGTGCAGTACTAATATTTTTTTCAGCTAGCTTACTTAATGTGTTAGAATCTTTTATAGAGACAAAAGTTTTGCATCGAGAGTTTAATCTATTAAATTGGCTAGACGAAATAAACTCATTACTAGCATTTCCTATTTGCATTGTTATATGTGTTGATGCCGTCCTATTTATCAAATTTTCAGATAAAACAAAAACAATTTTGTTGTTGGTGTATGCTGCTATTGTTTTGTTTTTTATAGCTTATTGTAGTTACACTCGATCTATGGAATTTATGGATTCTGATATGGCTGCTGAGATTTTGTTGGCGGAGGAGTGTTTTTTAGAAAAGAATTTCTGGCCACGAACATGGAATTATTCTACAGAAATTAGATTGTTAAATACTCAGTTAATTACAGCTCCAATTTTCGCATTTACTTCTAGTTGGATTGCGGTGAAAGCTATTTCTGCAACATTATTGACACTGTTACTCCCTTTGTCCTTGTGGTTTTTGTTAGGACAACTAGAAATGAAAAGAAAGTGGGTTAAATTATTCTGTTGTTTATTGATACTGTGTCCTTGGTCAAACGAAATGTGGGCGTTCGTTCAATTTGGTAATTATTATATCCCTCATATAGCTATTGCGTTCATGGTTATAGGTTTGTTTTTTGCTTTAGCATATAGAGATCTATCTTCTAAAAAGCATAAATTTTTTCTTGGTTTATACATATTTTTCTCTTTTACATCGGGATTGGCTGGGATACGGTATATTCTCTACTTTTTATTTCCTCTTGCTGTAACAGTAATGAGCATTGCTGTAAATGGTTTCTATAAGGAAGGAAAGTTTTTTTCTCTTAAATGTTTTTTTTTCGAAGATAAAAAAATATTTTTTAGTTGTCTTGCTTTAGTTTTAGGTGGTGTTGGATACATAGCAAACAATTTAATTCTTTCTAATTTATTTTCTTTTTCACAATTCAATACTACCACCTTTACCTCTATTGGGGATGTTTCTTTTGCTGATGTGCAAAATGTAATTTTAGGAATCTTAGGATATAAGAATCATGTTCCTGTATTTACTCTTTCTGGAATTATAAATATTTTATTGTATGTTGGGATTGTTTTTTTTGTATTGACATTTGTACAAACTTTAAAAGGTTCGTTTACTAGCCTTCAGAGTGTATTTTTACTTTTTAGTGCTGTAATGTTTGTTTTCAATACTTTTATATTTATCAATACAGAATATACTGCGAGATACTTTATATTACCATTGGTTTTTGTTATTCCTTGTATTGCTCTATTGATGGAAGCTGAAGAGATAAATGTTGTCAAGCGGTATATGACAGTTGTGTCATTATCTGTTGTGCTCCTGTCTAGTACTTTTATCACTTACGAAACGGTTCTTTATTCGGATAATAATACAGAGAAATATCCCGTTAGAAATTTTCTTGTCTCAGCAGGGTATGAATTTGGTTATGGAACTTTTTGGAATGCGAATGTATTTACCTTCCTTACAGATGGTAAAATTCGGCTTGGTAATTTGGATAATTATAACAATGAAGAAGGGGTTGCTGTAATTACAAAAAAATATGAATGGGATAATTGGCTTACCCCGAATAGATATTATAGCCATGATTATGGAGATAAAACAATTTTCCTTATTTTGACACAAAATGAGTATAAAATTGCAAAAGAAGATGCTGTTGTTAAAGCTGGTACAAGAGTATACACCGATGATTTTTATATGGTATTTGAATATCCAAATCATGAGGCGTTTAAGAATGCTTTTATTCCTAAGGTTATTCAGCCATGATAAAAGAAAAATACGCACAACCCATAAAATTTCTCCTTGTGGGAGTTGTCAACACCATTGTTGGCTACGGCGTTATGTTTGGCGCCTACAATCTTTTGCATTGGGATTATTGGATTTCTTCTGCTGCTAATTATGTGATAGGTAGCATTTGTAGCTTTTTGATAAACAAATATTTTACCTTCCAAGCAAAAAAATTCAGTGTTGCTGAGCTTGTGCGTTTTATTATCTGTATTTTCGTTTGTTATTTGGTTGGGTATGGAATTGCTCGTCCTGTAGTTCGATTTATTTTTCAAGCTGCTCGTCCAACAGTTCAGGATAATCTTGCTATGCTTGGTGGAAGTGGTGTGTTTACCGTGTTAAATTTCTTTGGTCAAAAATTTTTTGTGTTTAGAAACAGTGGAGAATCTACTCAATGATAGTAATTAACGGTGATTTTTTATGCAGAAATCTTACAGGAATTGAACGCTTTGCGTATGAAATAATTGTTCGTCTAGATAAGCTGGTTCCTGCCAATTCAGTTCAGTTATATGTTCCCGCTAATGGAAAAAATATTCCAGAATTGGATGCCATTCAAACAGTGGTGTCTGAATCTGAGTGCGGATTTTTTCCTGCTTGGGAACATGGGGCTTTTCGTCGCTATGTAAAAGCACAAAAGGCTATTCCGCTAGATTTTTCTAATGTAACTCCTTGGGGTACACAAGGCATTGTTTTTATCCACGATATTTATGCCAAACTCTATCCCCAGGACTTTTCTAGTCGCAGGGATTGGCTTATTAGTAAGTATATGTGTCTTATGTACCGTTATGCCACTCGTCATGCCAAACTTTTGCTAACAGTTTCCCATTTTAGCCAAAAGCAAATTGCTGAAACCTATAAAATCCCGCCAGAAAAGATTCATGTGGTGCCAAATGGTTGGGAACATTTTAAAAAGGTGGTGGCAGATACCTCTATCCTTCATCAATTTCCCCAGCTGGACAAGGAGTTTTACTTTACCTTAGGAAGCCTTTCTCGCCGCAAAAATCTCTTGTGGATTGCCAACTATGCGGAACAGCATCCTCATGACACCTTTGCCATATCTGGCAAGATGCTTTCTGGCTTGGTGCCTCCAGAACTAGAGCGACTACAGACCTTGCCGAATGTGGTGCTTTTAGGTTATGTAACCGATGGCCAGGTAAAGGCTTTGATGGAGCGGTGCAAGGCCTTTGTGCTCCCCAGTTATTATGAAGGCTTTGG
>JAGCMR010000127.1 GCA_017646305.1 Spirochaetaceae bacterium | reverse complement strand
GGGAGAGGTCAGCCAGAACCTTTGAAACATGAATTGACAGGGTATTGGAGCCGACGTATAGATTCTGCCAATCGTCTCGTGTATACAACCAATGAAGACAAACTTTACATTGTGCAGTGTGGCACCCATTACCATCAAGAAAAATAATTCCCCCAACCCCACTCCCCCTCTGCACTGCCATGTGGGTGGAGTGAGGAGTTGACAGGGAATACACTATTTTCCTCTAAACAAAAAATCCCACCAGTACGCTACACAGGTGGGATTTTATTACCAAGAAACGTAATCCCAAGAAACTTCATACAAGGACTTAAACTCATTCCGAGTTTTCCACGTGGTGTCTATTGGTATCAGTCCATTGGAGGTTTCTATATAATTCCAAGCATGTGTCCCGTTCATACCATATACTGTAAAGACAGTGGCATCTATACCAGCTAAATAGGCGAGATACTGGTACGCAAGAGAATACCCTTGACAACAGGTCTTTTTGTCAACAATTCCACCCCAAGCAGTGAAAACCTGCCGCTGATCTCCATTATCATTATGGAAATAACTTACTTCGTCCACAATAATGTCAAACAAATCATCTAATTGCTGATCAGTACTGAGACTGGTATCAAGTCTCTTCAACATCTCTTGTGCAGCTGCAAGAAGTTCCTGCTCTTCCTGTTGTAGCATTTCAAGACTGGAATCTTTTTGCTTGTAAAATTCCACTGCCTTAACACCTGTTTCATGATCTAGAACATCACAACCAGAAGGTCGAGTGGTTAAGTAAAAGAACTCTGGGTGATCATAAAGGACCGCTCTCCAAACATCTCGCAGGGCAACCAGCAAGGAATCCCCAGGGAATTTAACAGAAGGATCTGCAATATGATAAGTAGGATATTCATACCCTGGTAAAAATGCTCCATTACAAATCATTTTGATTGCAATTTCATAGGCAATCTTACGATAAGGCCTGTACTTATCCTCTTTCATCTTGTTGTAATAATACCAAGTGGAAATATCCTTATTAATAAGGTACACCACTGAATTTTCAACAGCTTCTTCCATGGTTTGATAATGAACTCTGATATCAGCTTCACTATACCAGGAAGGGAAGATTACAACGTCTGTTTGTTTTTCAGAAGAAGAAGGCTTACTTTCAACCTGAACAATTCCTTCACCTTGAGAAAGCTTACTTTCGGCCTGAGCGACCTCTTCCCCTTGAGAGCCTTTTACGGAAAGGAGACTCTCTTTCACTGAGGGTAAAGTACTTTCCATGGAACAAGAAAATAAACAAATCCCTAGCACAATAATTCCAAAAATTTTTAACTTACGAAGCATAAATTTACCTCCTAAATAATATATTTTTATATATATTTAAATTTATGTAAAAATAACGATATAGTCAATATACTATTACCCACAGTGTGGGTGGAGTAAGCGGTTGATTTTCACAATTTTCACAAAGTCACATAAATTTTTCCTCCTAAAATTTACAAAATACCTTAAAACTGTTATAATTGGCTAACTTTTTTTTTCAATCATTTTGGAGGAATAATGAAAAAAATTTCATTGGTTTTTGCTGCATTGACCATGCTTTTTGTAGGCTGTAGCAACGACAAGACACCTGTTGTAAAAATTGGTGTATACGAGCCAGCTTCTGGAGATAACGGTGCTGGAGGAAAGCAGGAAACCTTGGGTGTTCAGTATGCAAACACTGTAACTCCCACTGTTAAAATTGGTGACACCGAATACAAGGTTCAGTTGGAGATTGTAGACAACGAATCTTCCAACGACAAGGCTGTTACTGCCGCTTCTGAATTGGTAAGTAAGGGTGTTTCCGTTGTAGTTGGTTCCTATGGTTCTGGTGTATCCATTGCTGCCAGCGATACCTTTGCAAATGCAGGAATTCCCGCCATTGGAATCACCTGTACTAACCCACAGGTAACCTTGGGCAATGACCACTACTTCCGCATCTGCTTCTTGGATCCCTTCCAGGGAACTGTTCTTGCTAACTTTGCTACAGAAAACTTTGCTGCAAAGAAGGCATATTGCTTGGCAAAGCTAGGGGATGACTACTCCGTTGGGTTGGTAAGATACTTTATCGAAGCTTTTGAAGCCCTTGGTGGAGAGGTTGTATTTGAAACCTTCCCCGAAGGAACTAGTGACTTTGCTGCCTATGTTGCCAACGCAAAGAATCAGGGTGCAGATGTATTCTTCTCTCCCGTTTCTATCGAAGCTGCTGGTCTGATTATTGAGCAGGCTAGCACTCAGGGAATGGCTATTCCTATTTTGGCTGGTGACACTTGGGACTCCAACGTAGTTTTGGCTGCTGCAAAGGACACCAACGTACAGATTTTCGTTACAACCTTCTTCGTAGAAGGAAGCCAGGAGCCACAGGTATTGGAATTTGTTGACGGATTCAGAAACTACATCAACACAAACGCCACCGCCAAGACAAACAACGGTGGGAACGATGAGATTTCTGCTGTATCTGCCATGGGATTCGATGCTTACTACGTAGCACTGGAAGCCTTGAAGGCTGCTGGTTCCACAAAGGGTGCAGATGTTCAGGCTGCATTGCCTGGCGTAAGCTACACTGGTGTTTCTGGACTTATCGAGTTTAATGAAATTGGTGATGCCAAGCGTGATGTTGCCTACGTTAAGCAGGTAAACAACGAAACTGCTAAGTGGGACTTTATTGCTGTTCAGTCAGTAAAATAAGACTTTTCTAAATTGAGGTTGTCTAGGTTGTTAGGCAACCTCAAATTTAAAAATCTCACATAAGGACTTATCCATGGATTTTGTTACAAAGAATTTACCTTATCTTTTAGCGGGCATTTCTACCGGAGGACAGTACGCCCTCATTGCCATTGGGTATACCATGGTATACGG
>JAGCMR010000126.1 GCA_017646305.1 Spirochaetaceae bacterium | reverse complement strand
TTCCCAAAATCGCAAGGAAAACAATTTTGCCCCTTAAGAGAAAAGCACCAGTTAGACACAGTGAACAGATTTCTGTATAATGGCATACGAGGTTTGCATAGTGTATTCACGACAGATGATAGCACCCCCAGAAAAACTTGTTCACCACGGAAAACCTGTATTTGGTACCTTTGACGGAATTCCTGCTAATCTTGATATTCGTGGGGTGTATCACCCCTTTGGTGTTTTGCCACTGCCCACCTTTATCACTGATTTACGTATTCGTAGCTCCTTGGTGTACATTTTCAATACGGATGAATATATTGGTGTTGTTTCTTTTTTAGATTTGAAAATTGTTGGACACGGAGAAATGTTATTTTGGAATAAAAAAACAGGACGTAAATATGTTTACCATACCGTAACAGGTCCTCGTCGCCGCCTTATTTCAAAGAATACCCATCAAGGTGGTTGTATTTCCTTTGGTCATCGTCGTTATATTCGAATTGGCTGGGATAGAGGCAAAGAGGTAATGAGCTTCGTTTGTAATCTGAAAGGAGACTCTGCTCGACCAGATGTGGCTGCAACAATAAAGTCCGATCTTGCCCATGACTCTTACCGAGCTCTTTCTGCAGTGATCCCTGCTCCCACCATGAGACGGTGCAAGGCTGTATGGACTATGACAGCTCCCCTTACAGGAAGCATTTCTTTTCATGTAAAAAATCAACAGCCTATTTCCAATAATTTACAGGGAAGTGTTCTGTTTAAGAGTGTGCGTTCTTACAACAAATTACGTACTAGAAGCAGGGAAGTCTGGGGGGTAGGACAAGTAGGTGAAAAATCAGTTTCCTTTTCTCTTTCTTCCTCTTCACTGGATGCAGTTAATCCCGATACTTATAATGAGAATGTTTTATTTGTGGATGGGGAGCTGACCCCACTGCCACCAGTAAAAATAACCTTTCCCTTTGGGATAAAGGGAAAATGGATAATTCAAGATACAGAAAACATGGTGGATTTATCCTTTACTCCAATTTCCGACTACAGCCGTACCGTAAGCCTTATGATTTTACGGGCACAAAAACATATTATGTATGGTACTTTTGAAGGAATGTTAAAAACCAAGGATGGAAGGGAAATTCCTCTAAAAGATTTTTCTGGAATGGTACGAAAGCAATTGATGCGTCTGTAAGGACAGGGGTGATAAGTATGGATGAACAGGAGAACAAGCCCAAGAAACTGGTGTATCGCTATGAGCCAGGAGAACTGGATAAAACAAGAAAGAACCTAGGTTTTGTTGAGGTTGATGAAGCAAAAAAAATGGTTCAGGTGCTGGGTGGTGAAATTGGATTGGAAAAATCAGCCCCCGTTGATGAAAAAGCTATCCGCAGAGTACGTTCTGCTCGTGTTTCCCAAGATCTCCGTTCTGGTAATCGTCCTACTAGCCGCCGTGGTGAAGCAGGGGAAGCTTCAGGTGTTATTGTTAAAACCACCACACCACCACCAGCTGCCACTTCATCAGCAGGTACAACGGTACGAAAGGATATTCTTCCCCGCTTAGACAATAAAACCCGTAACAAGATGGAAAAGCTGATGATGCTTCCAGAATATGGTATTAAGACAAATTATGGAATCTTCAACTTTCTCAATGGATTACGCAAAAATGGCTATGATAGAATTGCAGACCAATTTGCTTCAATTACATTGGAAGCCTATATTTCCCGTATGGCCAATTTTCAGTCCAATGTGTTAAAGCTCATTGCCATAGCTCCTAATCCTATTCAAGAGAAAATTGCCCAAAATCCAGCCCCTCAGTACAAGATGCTGAAGATGATTGGTGAGTGGTCAATGCATTCCTTGGATACCATGTATAAAAGTCTCATGCGTAGTCCTGCCAATATTACAGTAACAACGCTGGTTCCCATTACCAGAGTTATTTACAAATATATTTTAACCGTGTTCTTTTTAGGAGAACAGAATTTTGTAGATTTGCTCAAAAAGGTATATGGTGAAATCAATGCCTATCCTAAATCTCAAAAGGAAATGCTTATTGCCTTGGTACAGGGAATTACTGCAGACTGGATGTATGTGTACCAGCGAATTCCCCGAGGAATGTATCCCTTGCTTTTGAGAATGAGTAGCAATGAATTCCTCGAATTTTCTGAGTTATTTTCCAAGCATTTAGGTAAGGTATTTAATTTCTTGGGAATTACAAAATATGACATTGTCTTGATGGAAAAGCCTGGACAAAAGGATGATGCTGCTGATGAGGAAGAGCAGGAAGATGCTGGTGGAAAATCCTCTTCTGTGCAGCAGGAATTCCAGGGGGCCGCTACGGGGCTGAAGGTTTTAGATCAGCTCTTTCCTGGTGCAGGCTGGCTTTCCTTGGAAGGTATGCCTGATATGTATCCTTTTTATCAGCCCCTGTATCATTTTCAGGATGGATTTAATTTAATTTCTCCAGAAAACCCCCTGCAAGTAACTATGATTCTGGTAAAGATTATTGAAGACTTGTTTGAAGGTTGTCGTCATCTGATGTTTGAGATTGATAAAACTAAGTCCCAGGGACGAGGAGAGTCAAACCTATCCCCAAATTATCTGTCTTCTATCATAAACGATTGGTCAGAGTATCGTGAGGTTGTATTTGAAAAGCTTTATCTACCTAATTTGCGGGACTTTGTGAATAATCTCTATGCACAGCGAGACTTCCTGCGGAATCAGTATGGTAAGCGGCTCATGTCCAACTTGCAATGGTATGTATATTACAATTTCTTGCCCTATATGAGGTTTGAGCAGCTGGTTCTCGATAAACCTTCAAATGAGTCAAAGGTGTCTCCATTGCCTAGACGAGTGTCTATCTTGGTGGAGGAATTGGCTCGTGTGATTGCTACTGCAGATGCTTCCATGAGTGAGGAAAAAAAATTTGATGAGATTTCTAATATTTTTGCACCCTACAAATTCTCCTTGCCCAATGTTGTTTCTCAGCGAATGAACGTGTTGTTAGGTTCTACTCGCCAAAAGCAAGGAGCCCGTGCAAC
Source organism: Spirochaetaceae bacterium (assembly GCA_017646305.1). The sequence continues at coordinate 3,701 of JAGCMR010000126.1, read as the reverse complement.
AAACTTAACCTTGTTGAAATATACCTATGCCGTTGCTTCTGTTTTGAACTGGTGGATAAACTGTAAAACCAGCCCCGCTTATAGTGGAGCTAAGGTGCCAGTATGTCGTATTTCACCAGATGATGGTCGTCCAGTCTTTTCTATTCCAGAGCGGGACGACCAAAATCTGCTTTTTGCTCGTAGCATCAAGGCTCACGGTGCTAAGCACTCAGATGCTGAAGCAAAGGCTCCCGAAGCAGGAGCCAATGGTTAACTAAACTTATTTTTGAATTCCCTGTTGGAGCTTGGCAGTAAAGCGTTCTAGCTTTTTGCCAGACAGGGGATTCTCCTTTCCTTCCATAATTTCTCGCAATGCCTCCAATTCCTCTCCAGAAAAGGAAACACCCTTTTGAATATTGTTTTCAAAGGATGCAATGGTGAGGGGAGCCACCTTGCGGGCAATTTCTAGAATAACCTTTCCATAATCTCTGATTTCCTTTTGAGCATGACCATCAAGGCGCAATTTTAAGAAATGCATCAGGTTGTGAAGGTCACATTGCCAGTAAATTTCTGTATACAGAGCCAAGGGCAGATTGATTCGCGCGATTTCTCGAGCAAGACCAGATTCCACAAGCTGGGTGTAGGCTTCATAGGCAGCTTCCTGGCCTTTTTCCAGAATTTCCTTTGTAGTACCAATAAATTCCTTGGAAACAGCTTCACTGCTACGACCTTGCTTGTTGTCAGCGCTTTGAATGGCCACATCTTCATCGGCAGGGAGATAAAACTCATTTTGCATAACAGAATAACGACCAGAAATCTCGTTCATGCGAGCAGTTCTGTGACGAACCCATTGTCGTGCAATGAAGATAGGTAACTTAATGTGAAAGGTGAGCACTACCTGCTCAAAGGGGGAGGTATGCTGGTTTCGCAATAAATAATCAATGAGACCTGCATCTTCACGCACTGTTTTTGTACCTGCTCCATAAGAAACACGGGCTGCCTGAACAATTCGATCATCTCCTCCCATGTAGTCTACCAATCGTACAAAACCCTTATCTAATACCTTGAATTCTTTATCTAAAATTTCTTCTGCCTCTGGAACAATGCAATGGGCCATAATATCACCTCTATATAAAATTGAATTCAGTATATCAAATGAAAAGATGGAGGGCAACAGATGAAGAAAAGACTCTGGTGAGAGAAATGATGCTTCCTAGTTGATTTTTTCATAAACCGCTTTATAATACAGGTATGAAACGAACGGGACGTCCCACAATTAAGGATTTGGCTCAACGGGCTGGAGTTTCCAAAACAGCAGTTTCCTTTGCATTTAATGCTCCAGAGCGACTTTCAAAAGAGACTTGTGAAAAGATTTTATCTATAGCTCAGGAGCTCGGTTATGTTCCTGATCCTATGGCTAGGGGCTTGGCACGAAGAAAAACTCAATGTATTGGAATTTTATTGCCTCAATCAATTGCCTTTGTATTCCAAAATCCTTACATTACTGAGCTTCTTCGTGGAGTAGGAGAGGCCTGTGAAAAAGAAAATTTTTCTATCTTGGTTTTGTCCCCCTTGGAAGGAATTTTTACCCATGCAGTGTACAATGCCGTAGTAGATGGAGTGATTATTTTGGGAGCTGCCAGTGATAGTGATGTTCACGCCGTGTGTCGCCAGCGGGGATTGCCCTATGTTACTATTGATGCTGGTTTTAGCAATGATTGTGTGAATGTGGGTATTGACGATGAGGCTGCAGCATACGAATTAGCAAAGCTACTAGTTGATGCTGGTCACAAAAATATTTGTGTCTGTACCTTGCAGCCCCTGTCAAAAAATCTAGAGACATCTGGCAGCTCTGAAACCATTCGTAATCGATGCAGGGGGATTCAGCGGGCTCTGGATGAATGTACTACAGGTGACCTTACTGTAGAATACCATGAGGTGGGTACTTCCTATGAAAGCTCCCTTTTGGCAGCCCGTAACTTGCTATCCCGCAATCCCGCTCCCACTGCCGTTCTCTGTATGGCAGATGTTCAGGCCTACGGATTTTATCGTGTGATTCAAGAGCGAGGCCTTTCTATTCCCAAGGATCTTTCCATAGCAACCTTTGACAATCTTCCTCAAAGCCAATTACTGCATCCTAAGCCTTCCACTGTAGACCAACCTGGCTTCCAAAAGGGATGGCGGGCTGCGGTAGAATTGTTTGCCTTATTGGCCAATCCCCAAAATCATGGTGAACAGGAAGTTCAGTCGGTGGTATTGGATTTCCAGATTTTGAATACAGGCTCCATTGCTTCACCTGCTCCATAACCTGTAACTGTTTCTATATTGGAAAGCTTTGGCAATAATTCCTCTGTCCAAAGCCGCAGAGGAATTTTGTCTCCCTTGCAGCCATGACCAAGCTTTCTGTCCTTGCGAATGCCCTCACCGTGAAAGTCGCTTCCGCCTGTGATAAAAAAGCCCAACCTGCGTCCCATTTCCTCTAAGCGAAGGCCCTCTGGGCGGCGTGCCCCTGGGTGGTAGGCTTCCAAGCCTTCTACACCAACATCTCGTAAACCTCGTAGCACAGGCTCAATCTTTCCCCAAGAAACATAGAGTGAAAGAGGATGGGCCAGTACAGGAATACCACCAGAGGCTTTAATGGCTTGAATTGACTGCTGTAAATCAGCTCCTGCTCGGTGAATATAGTAGGGGCGCCCTTTCCCCAGATATTGGTCAAAGGCCTGCTGGACTGTTTTGCAGACACCAATTTTTACCAAATAGGCTGCAATGTGAGGACGTCCAAGGGTTGAATTAGGAAATTCAGCCAGTAAAGCTTCTTGGCTTATAGGAAATCCATCCTGCTTTAGCTTTTGGATAATATTCTTGTTTCTGTTTGTCCGTTGTTCCTTCAATTCCGTAATAATCGACTGTAGATTCTCATGGGTATGGGTTAATCCCAAGCCTAAAAGGTGAAATTCTCCTTTGGGCCAGGTGATATTTAGCTCGATTCCTGGTACAAAGGTTATACCCTCTGAAAGGGCCGCAGTAGAAGCTTCTGCAAGACCAGCTGTGGTGTCATGGTCTGTAAGGGCTAGTACTGTAACACCACGCTCCTTTGCCTTACGAATAAGGTCTGTAGGGGTGAGGTTTCCGTCTGATGCCGTTGAATGGCTATGTAAGTCAATCATAAAAAGAGTATAGCATATTTTTAAATAGTATGTTATCATTTTATCAGACTTCTTGAATTTCCCTTAAATATGGAGGCGAAAAAAAAATGCCTAAAAAAATAGCTTATGCAAAAGGTTCTATCATTTACTTTGAAGAAGACAAGGATGATCGTATTTTTATCCTTCAAAAAGGTCTCATTGTTCTCAGCTCTACTGATGTTGAAACTGGGGTGCCTGTTACTGAATATGCCCGAGAAGGAGAGTTCTTTGGAGTCAAATCTGCTTTTGGTCGATTCCCCCGAGAAGAGACGGCCACTGTTGTAGCAGATTCCTTGGTTATTGCCATGTCCGTGGCTGAATTCGAGCAGCTTTTTAGCAGTAATAAGCAGATTATTATGAAAATGTTGCGTGTATTCTCCAACCAGCTACGGGCTATTCATAAAAAAAGTGAGCAAATTCTCGGTAGTGGTGAGGGGGTTAATCCCCAAGCTGGTATGGCCTCAGTTGCCCAATGCTTCTATGATGAGGAGCAATATCGTTCCTGCTGTGATATTTGTCTTAAATTTCTTAAGCTCT
>JAGCMR010000125.1 GCA_017646305.1 Spirochaetaceae bacterium | reverse complement strand
TCCTTGTTCAAATTACCCTTGGCAAGGTTGCGGGTTTCCTTTTCCAGCACCTCCATGGAACGAGAAAGTACGTGGGAAAGATGGATGATACCGCTAATGCAGAGAAACAGCAGAATGCTAAAAACGTTGATAATAGCCTTTAGCTGGTCCACCACCACGTCCCACTTATATTGGTCTTCTCGGAGCTGTCGTGTAATGAGCATTAGGTCGGAGGGAAGGCTATCCTTTTCTCCTGTCTGAAATTTCCTGTCTATTTGATAGATATATTCATCAGTGTGGGCAGAAAAAACTCCCATTATTTCTGCTTCGGTTAAGGTTTCCTGAACTTCAATGCCGGGAATGGAGGAAAGCAGCACTTCTCCTTGGGATGAGAGTACGGCAGCGTCTACGGACTGTGGTAACTGGGCAATAAAGTCCCTGATTTGGTTCCATTCCTCTTTGTTGGAATCAATTCCTCCTCGTTGGGAAATACTTTCCCAGGAAGGAATAAAAATATGTGAAGGGGAACGGAACCAGCTAGAAAGCACCAAGGCTCCCAGCATAAAGACAGGAACAAGAAAAAGGGCAATCAGCAGCAGGATAAACTGAGTTCTGATTTTCACCGAACACCTCGTTCAAGGCCGTTAAACTGATAGCCTAATCCATGGATATTTTCGATATACTTTGGCTTGGAGGGATCTTCCTCGATTTTTTTTCGCAATCGCTGAACATAAACTGCCACTGCAGAAATATCTCCGTAGGCCCGTCCCCACACGTCACGGTAAATTGCCTGGGCAGTGAGGGGAATACCGGGATTTTTTACTAAGTGGGCAAGAATAGCAAATTCCTTGGAGGAAAGGGGAATACGCTCTCCATTACAGGTTAATAGATATCGGTCAAAATACAAGGTATAGGGGCCAAACTGTACCGATTGCTCCTGGGGAATATTTTCTGCACTACTGCTAGAAGCTCTCCGTAGCATGGCCTGAACTCTGGCCACTAAAACCTTGGGAGAAAAGGGCTTGGTAATGTATTCGTCAGCGCCATCTCCCAGGCCCTGGATAATATCTTCTTCGCTATCTCGTGCCGAGATAATCAAAACAGGTACTTGGCTTGTTTTGCGGAAAATCTGAAGAAATTCAAAGCCTCCCATGCCTGGAAGGTTCAAGTCTAAAAGCACTAGGTCAGGCTGAAAATTTTCCAAGGTGACTAAGGCTTCTTCTCCGCTTTCCACTGGGCGGATTTCCATGCCTTCCTTGTTCAGGTATAGGGTGATGAGGGCTGCTAATTCTGTTGTATCTTCTATTAAAAGTATTCTATTTCCCACGGCTTCCTCCGTTTTGACGAGTGAGCTTACTTTTCTCAATTGTACATACTATGACATTGACAGCAAATTTTGTTAAGATGGTTTTAGGAAATCTAACAAAATATTATTGTAATTATCTCGCTCGTTTTAAGTTTTATTTAAGAAGATTTTCTATAATTTGCGATAATGAGGAAAAATATGCAATTATTTTTACGGTTGGTACGGTCTGGCACCTTCTTGATGTTACTTTTTTCTGGTAGCTTGCTGTGGGCTCAGGTAGAAGCTGTTGCCTTGCCTCAGGATACTGGGAGTCAAGACAGGTACATTAGTCTGGAGGAGGCCCTGCAGTTAGCCTTGGAAGGAAATGCTACCCTTCGTTCCCAGCAGTTATCCTTGGAAGCTAGTAAACGTGAGGCTCAGTCTCGCTGGAATTCCTTTTTGCCAGGAATTAGCCTTAGTGGAAGCCTTTCCAACAGCCACAATATTTATTCTCCCAAAATCTCTGGCCCCGGAGGCGGTGGTAGTGGAGCTGGTGGGAACTCTAGCTGGAGCTGGGGTGCTTCTGCGGGAGTAAATCTTTCTTTAACAGCAGGAATTCCCGTGCAGATGCAGCTGGCAAGTCTTCGCTATGAGCTAGCACAAATAAATTATGAAAGCCAGCGACAAAGCATTTTGTCTTCAGTGGCTAGTTCCTTCTATAACCTTTTAACATCCACCAAAAACCTAACGGTGCTGGAGGACAATGTAGCCTTAACCCGCCAACAGTACGAGCAAGCCCGTCAAAATTATAATCGGGGACTTGCTTCGGAGCTGGATATGCTTCGAGCCCAGTATGCAGCTCTTTCTGCAGAGCCTCAGCTAGAAAAGGCTCGTTCTCAGTACGAATCTGATTTGGCTGCCTTTCAGCTGCTGATTGGAAGCCAGGAAAAATATATTCCTCAGGGAGAGTTCCTTTTACAGGAGTTAAAACTGCCAGAAGTGCAGGATTTGGTGGATTCCTACCTAGAAAATCGCCTTGATGTTATCCAAAAGCGTCAAAGCTTACGGGAAGCTGAGCTATCAAAAACTGCTCAAGTGCTTTCTGCCAAGGCTCCTTCCATTAGCTTATCTGAAAATATCCGCCTGTCTCCCACTGGCAACAGTATGAGTGGTACTCCCTCTGTTTCAGGCTCCTTTTCGGTAGGTGTTTCCATTCCTGTGGATGGATATATTCCTGGCTCCTCAAAGAGCTTAACAGTGGAAAAATCTAAGGATTCAGTGGAAACTGCTCAAATCAATTTGGAAACCACCTTGGCTCAAGCTCGTCAGGATATTATTAACAAGGCAAAGAATGTAAAGCTTTTGTGGCATTCAGTGGAAATTGCCAAGTTGAACGAAACTATTGCAGAGCGTTCCTATCAGCTGTCTCAAGAAGGGTATCGGGCTGGATTGGTAAGTCAAACGGATATGGAAAATAGTCGCCAGCAAATGGTTTCTGCCCAGTTGGCAGGAAGTACTTCCCAGTCACAATATTTGGCGGGTGTAGAACAGCTGGCTATTGCCTTAGGCTTACAGGTACAAGCTGTATATGAATTGTTTGGAATCTAGGAGAAGAAAATGAGCACGGGAAAGAAAAGCGATTTTATTGGAAAAATTATTGTTATAGCACTCATAGCCCTTTTTGTGGTTGTGGGAATTTTTACCATGGTAGGCAAGGGCTCTGGAAAGGGAATGCCTCCTATGGGGGGTAGGCCTCCTATGGCTGGTGGAGGAATGTCTCGTGGCGGTTCCCAGGGGGCAGCCCAGATTGCAGCCGTTACGGTTTCTGTAAAGACTATAGAGAAGGAAACTATTCAAAAGACGGTGTTTTTGAACGGTGATGTTGCTTCCAAGACCCAGACTAGTATTTATCCTGACACCTCAGGAAAGGTAAGTCGCTTGCTTAAGCAGGTGGGAGATTCTGTAAGAAAGGGCGAGGTGATTGCCTATGTGGATCCTTCTCGTCCTGGTTCAGCCTACGCTGTTAGCCCCGTTACCGCCACTGTATCAGGCACAGTAATTCAGTTGCCCTTTAACGTAGGTGATACTGTAAATACAGGAAATGCTTTGGCTGTTATCGGTTCTTTGGAGGAGTTGGAAATAAAGGTAAAGGTATCTGAAAAATATAGTGCCTATCTTCAGCAGGGGCTTCCTGCCTATGTTTCCCTTGTGTCTGCCCCAGATGAGGTGCTCTTAGCCAAGATAACCTCTATTAGTCCCGTAGTAAATACCTCCAACAGAACTCAGGATGTGGTTTTATCTCTGGAACAGAATCACAAGGCAATTCGTCCAGGAATGTTTGCCCAGGTTCGTTTGGTGGTACAGGAAGAAAAGGAAACCTTTGTGGTACCCCAAGAAGCCCTCAGAAGCTTTAACGATGAGCCTGCTGTTTTTGTGGTTACTGCCGACAACACTGCCTTGAGAAAAATCGTAAAAACAGGCTTGGCCAATGACAACGATATTCAGATTATTGCTGGCCTTGAGGTTGGAGATCAGGTAATTACCGCAGGCTCTGTTACCGAAGGCTTGCCAGTTCGTATTGCAGGTAGATAATCATGAACATATCAGAACTTTCAGTACGACGACCTGTTACCATAACCATGCTCTATGTGCTGGCCTGTGTGTTGGCCCTGGTGTATATTCCCCAGCTGGGAATTGCCCTGTACCCTTCCACAGAAATGCCCATGATTTCCGTCAGTACCTCCTATGCCAACGTAGGACCTGAGGAAATAGATGCCAATGTTACCGACGTACTTGTAGCCCGACTTAATAGAATTTCTGGTCTTAAATCCATTACCTCCACCTCCCGTAATGGTCGTAGCCAGATTCAGCTCCAATTCGGTTATGACACAGACCTAGATCAGGCAAAGGAAGAGGTAACAGCTGCCCTTTCTAATGTTTCTAACCAGCTTCCCGATGGCTGCGGGGCTCCTTCAATTTTTCAGTTTAATATGGATTCTGCTGCTATTATGCAGCTGGCCATGGAGGGAGATTTACCAGTAGATGAGCTTAAAACCTTGGCGGAAAATGTTGTCCAGCCCCTGCTGGAGCGTGTGGATGGTGTTGCCACTACTGAGGTAAGCGGAGGTACAACTCGCCGCATTGTAGTAGATTTATCTCGAAACCGCTTAGAGGCCTTTGGTCTTACTGCCCAAACTATTCGTAGTGCCCTATCTTCCAGAAATATGCAGGTATCCTCTGGTACCATTACCCACAACAACAAGGATTTTGAAATCGTTACCAGTGAATACTTTACCTCTCTGGAGGATATTCGTAACACGGTAGTTACCACCAAGGATGGTGCTGCCATTCGTCTTGACGATGTGGCAAACGTCTACGAGGACACCACAGAACGAAGTGTATACATCAACGGTGGTCCAGGTCTCTACATCAACGTGTCTAATGAATCTGGCACCAATGCAGCAACTGTTTCCAAGGGAATTCATGCCATGATGGAAACCATCAATCAGCAGCTTCCCAAGGGTGTTTCCGTTAGCGTCCTCAGTGACGATACCACCCTCATCGATGCCACCTTGAACCAAGTATACAGCTCTGCCATTGAGGGTGCAATCCTTGCAATGTTGATTATCTTTGTATTCCTACGGAGTCTCAAAAGCTCCTTCATCATTGGACTTTCCATCCCCATTTCCTTCATGCTTACCTTGATGGTAATGTCCTTCCTTGATTTGACGGTAAACCTCATGACCATGTCTGGTTTGATTCTTGGCTTGGGAATGACGGTGGACTCCTCCATTGTTATCCTGGAGAATATTCAGCTTCGTCGTCAAAACGGCCAAAAATCTGCCATTGCTGCCATTTTAGGTAGCCGTAACATGATGACCGCCATCTTCGCCTCCACAGCTACAACCCTCTGTGTATTCATTCCCATGCTGATTTATGAAGCTCAGCTGGAAATGTTTGGCCAGATGTTCCGAGATATGATTATTACTGTTTGTGTTTCTCTGGTGGCTTCCTTTGTGGTGGCTGTTACCCTTGTTCCAGCCCTATGTGGAAGCATCCTCAAATTAGATACCAGAACACAAAAGCCTTTAAAAAATCCCTTGTTAAAAAAGATTGACGATGGCTTTGAGTTTGTTCAGCAAAAGCTTGAAGATGGCTATGGTGGCATGCTGGAGTTTTGTCTCAACAATAAGTTTATCGTAATTGCACTTGTATTGGTAATGTTGGCGGTAAGCGTGCTTCAGTTCTCCTCCATGGGGATGAACCTTGCACCTTCCTCCAGTGCTGACGATATGGTGAACGTAAGCCTTTCTATGCCCATCGGTACCAATAATCAGGTGGTGCGAAAATACTTGTTCGATTTTCAAGATATTGTCATTGAAAAGCTAGATGGAGCCTACGAAACCCTGATTTTGAATACGGGAAACTCCAACTCTGGCTCCATTAGAATTAATCTGCCTGATTTGGAGCATCAAACCATGTCGGCAGCAGAGGTAAAGTCTGTGTTGACCCCCTACTTGAACCAGTGGAGTGATGTTACCATTAGCTTAGGAGGTGGACGTGGTTTTGGTGGTGGCTCCAGCGGCATTGACGTAAAGATTCTTTCCACCAATACTATTGCAGCTCAGTCAGTAATGGATGAAATTGTAGCTTTGTTGAAGGAAAATATGCCTTTGGTAAAGGATGTTTCCACGGATATGGAGGACGGTTCTCCCCGCTT
>JAGCMR010000124.1 GCA_017646305.1 Spirochaetaceae bacterium | reverse complement strand
TCAGATTTTTCCGATTTAGAAGATGCAATCCAATGTTATACTGCACAGCAACATCAAATTAAAATACTGCTTACAAGAAATATAAAAGACTACAAAACAGCAGGGATTACCCTTCAAACCCCAGAAACCTTTTTAATTGCTTCTGGCTTGGTGTAAGTGCCATTCACTGGGTACACAACAAGATGACAAAAGCTCAAAACCATTGTATATTTAAACGAGGAGGCAAAATATGGCTATTACAACAACAGAATTACAAGAAAATCTTTCCAAATACCTTATTTTGGCTGCAACAGAAGAAATTCTCATAACTGAAAATGGTAAGATCATTGCAATGCTTTCCAAACCTAATCAAGATAGAATCGAAATCGCCCAATCTCTTTTTGGCATCCTCCCTGCAGATATTACTCTTGAAGAATCGGAAAAAGAGAGACTTGCAGCAATATGAAGGTTCTCATTGACACATGTATTATTATTGATGCCCTCCAAGACAGGAAACCATTTTCCAAGCATGCTCAACAAATTTTCTTAGAAACTGCTAACCGCACCTTTATAGGTTGTATTACCGCAAAATCAATAACAGATATTTATTATTTGACACACAAGGCCACTCATAATGACGAGGCAACAAGAGAAATATTACACAAGTTATTCTCTTTATTTGAAATAATCGATACATCAGCCATTGATTGCATTAAAGCATTATCCTCTCCCATGAAAGACTACGAAGATGCAGTAATGTCAGAAACAGCCTCAAGAAATGCTCTCGATTATATCATCACTCGTAATGTAAAAGATTATTCTCAATCAAAAATTCCTGTTTATATGCCAGAAAGCTTTCTTCATCTTTTTTAAACACAAAAGAACTAACAGCAGGGATTACCGTTCAAACGCCAGAAATGTTTTTAATTGCTTCTGGCTTGATGTAATCCCCTGTTAGAATCACTCTACAATGGACCATTGTCCAATTATTTCCTTGGGAGCAGGAACCTTGGAAGGATAACCAATGGCAGCACAACCGTAAACACCGTGTTCTTGAGGAATGCCAAATTCAGTTAAAATAGCACGAACTTCAGGATCATCGTGGCAATCCTGCAACTGGTTAATCCATACACAGCCAAGACCAAGATCCTGACAGGCTAGATAGATATTTTCCATGGCACAGGCATTGTCCACTTCTCTATACTTACTATCCCGAAGATTAGATGTAATGATCAAAACTTGGGGCTTGTACATATTATAATAAGCTCCACGTTTTAGGGCAGACCCGATAGCAGCAGCAAGTTTTTGAATTTTTTCAGGATTTACCACTGCAACAAACTTCCACGTCTGTTTTCCCATTCCACTGGGAGCAGCTAACGCACAGTCTAAGATGATTTTTACATCTTCAAACTTTACAGGCTGTTCTGTAAAACTACGATGACTTCTGCGTTCCAAAATAGCCTTAATAACTTCGTACATAGTACCTCCGTTGTATATCGTAATAATAATTTTACACTGGTTCCATACCAATAAATGCCGTTACAGATTTTTCGGGAGCCATAACTAAGGAATTGGTAAGGGTAAGACCAATTCTTTGAGTACAGGGCAGGATGGAAAAAAAGTGACGCTGAATTTCCAAGCTCACATCTCCATACCCAGGACTAAAGCGAGAATGGAGCTTATAGCCTTGTTCACCAGCCTCTTGCTCCAGCTGAGCGTTAAAGCTATCCAAGTAGGACTCAATAAACATAGCTCCAGCTGCTTGCATAATAGCCGCCTTTGCTGCATCCAACTTGGTAAAACGACGAATCAAATTATCTGCTAAAGGCCCAATGGTGGAAGCAATCAAAATCACCTTGGAACATCCTGCTAAATTTTTTGCAAGATACTTGCTTTCAAACTGAACAGAACCAATTTTTATGAGGGGCAGCTGGTCTGTAGCCTCTTCAGCAGGAAAATCGATTTCTAACGGCAGGCACGTGTACACACTTTGAGCCTTTAGGGTGGAATGCATCTGCTGAACACAGGAGCTTACCAACTGCTGAATATCCTGAGGAATGCCACCGTCCTTTCCTAAAACCACAGAACGGGCAAAGCCCATGTAGCGGTAGGTTTCGTCCATGTCCACAGGAACTGAGGTAGCATCCACCCGATGATGATAGATCACAGAATCTTCAATCATATTTCACCCTTAGCACACAGTCTTTGCATCTGGCCCCACAATGTGAGACAAGTTTGCCTGAATTTGGCGGGCAACTTCTGGCTTATTCATGGAATACACGTGGATTCCGTTTACTCCGTTGGCAATCAAGTCAATGATTTGGTCAGTGGCATAGGCAATACCCGCCTGGGTCATGGCCTTGGGGTTGTCACCAAACTTGTCTACAATGGCCTTGAATCGAGCAGGCAGATAAGTACCAGAAAGCTTACAAATGCGAGCAATTTGCTTGCCATTGGTAACAGGCATAATTCCAGCTACCACAGGAACAGTAATTCCCTGTTCACGAATCTTGTACAAGAAATTGTAGAGAATATTGTTGTCAAAGAACATCTGAGTAGTTAAAAACTGACAACCAGCATCCACCTTCTTTTTCAGGTTCAAGATATCCTCACGAGAATTGGCAGATTCTGTGTGACCTTCTGGATAGCAAGCACCACCAATACAAAAATCCCCAGCTTCACGAATAATTTCCACCAAATCGCTGGCATATTTGAATTCAGCCTTGGACCAATCAGTGCCTTCTGGTAAATCCCCCCGCAAAGCCAGCACGTTTTCAATACCAGCATCCTTGATTTTTTTCAACTGAGCCTGAATGGTAGCTCGATTGGAGGACACACAAGTAAAATGAGCCAAAGCAGGAACCTGGAATTCCATCTGAATGGCATCAGCAATAGCCACTGTATATTCACTTGTTCCCCCACCTGCACCGTAGGTAACACTCATAAAATCAGGATGAAGGGCGGCAATTTCCCGCACATTTTCTAGTAATGGTTCG
>JAGCMR010000123.1 GCA_017646305.1 Spirochaetaceae bacterium | reverse complement strand
CTCGTTCCACCAATTTTGCTTGGAACCAGTTCGAGGCAGCAGTTCAGTCTGTTCATCGTCAGGGAAAAAAGATTTTCGTTACCGTTAATACCGTTAGTGAAGAGCGGGAAATGGAACGACTTTATCGTTTTTTGGCATATTTGGAAAAAATTGGCCCAGATGCAATGATCGTTCAGGATTTTGGTGTCATTCGCATGGTACAGGAATTTTTCCCAAAGCTGACTGTCCATTCTTCTACCCAGATGAATGTGGCTAGTGCCAAGGCAGTGAACTTGTTGAGCAAGCAGGGCGTGAGCCGAGTGGTTTTGGCCCGTGAGTTGGGCTTAGATGAAATCAAGCATATTCGTCAAAATACCTCCGCTGAACTAGAAGTCTTTGTTCACGGTGCCCTCTGTGTCAGTGAATCTGGGCTCTGTCTTTTTTCCAGCTATCTTGGAGGAAAGTCCGCCAACCGTGGTATGTGTACCCAGGCTTGTCGCCGTATCTACACCGCAGAAGGCAGCGATAATCTGGAGCAGGGCTATTTCTTCTCTCCCGGTGACTTGCAGCTGGTGGAAAAAATCCCCGATCTAGTCATGGCTGGAGTAGATTCCTTTAAGATTGAAGGTCGCATGAAAAGTGCTGAGTACGTAGGAAGCGTTACTGCTGCCTACCGTTACGTCCTTGACCATTGGCAGGAAGACAAAAAAGGTGCCATTGCCACAGGTCAGCGCATCCTTTCCACTGATTTTGCTCGAGCAAAAACCTCCTTCTGGTATGATTTTAAATCAACAGAAGATGAAAAGGTGGCAGAAAATGTGCTGAACCCTCATCAGGCTGGTGGAACAGGAATTTATCTTGGTACTATCGACAAGATGCGTACTGTAAAGAGCCAGCAAGAAGAAGGTGAAGAACCAGCTCCTGCCATTGTAATGGCCACTTTGAGAGGTGGTAGCTACGATCCTGATCCAGGGGATTCCATCCGCTTGCATCGTAAAGACGATACTGGTCGTTCCAGCTACAAGGTAAAGATTGTAGAACAGGAAGGCAATAATCGCTGGATTGATATTCCAGAGGGCTTTACCTCTGGAGACCCAGTATACTTGTTGCAGACAAAATCCATGTCCAAGCGGTACAAGCATGTATTGCCAGACAACCTCTCTCCCTTCCGTCGTCAGCCAGGAAATCAGGAGCTTCCCATCTTGGATTTAACTCCTGTGGCCAAGGGTGAGCTTTCCTACTTCCCCGAAGGCTTGTACGTTCAGGTTTCCACCGTAAAGGACCTGTTCGCCGTACAGGGGGAATCCCCCGTTCGAGTAATCCTGGAATTGAACTCCGAAACAAAGCGGGACTTGCTGGAAAAGAAGGTGGTGCTTCCTTTTTCAAAGAAGCAGGTGTTCATTTCCTTAGATCCATTCTGTGCCGCTTCTCAAGAGGAGGATTTGGCCCTTACCTTGGATACCTTGGTGGAAATGGGATACAAGGGCTGGGTTGTAAACAATTTGGCTCACATCGGTATGCTCAAGGGCAAGGGAACCAACCTAATTGCAGGTCCCTATTTGTATACCTTTAACCGATGGGCAGCATCTTGGCTTGAAAACCAAGACATTGGTGCCTTTATCAGTCCCTTGGAGAATTCTCGCAAGAATCTGGAGGCCACCTTTGAAAGCCACCTGAGAAGTCGCATTCTTGTGCCAGTTTTTGCTTATCCAGCCCTGTTCCGTATGCGGTTCAAATTACCCGATTCCTATGACTTTACCTTTTTCAGCGACAAGGAGGGCATGACCTTTAAGGCTCTGTCCACTCCCGACGGCTCCTTTGTTATGCCTGAAAACCCCTTCTCCATTGTGGACAAGGTTCAAGTCCTGAAGTCAGCTGGTTTTAACCGCTACCTCATCGACATGTCCAAAACCCACGTTCAGAAGAAGCACTTTAAGCAGATTGTTGCAGCTATGCTGAAAAAGCAGGTGTTGCCAGAAACAAGCAACTTTAACTGGAAGGATGGCTTTTTCTCCCAGGAAAAGCTGGATGAATATAAGGCTGCAACTTTGCGGGCTCAAGAAGCTGCAGCCGCTGGAAAGAATCGGTCACGAGGTCGATTTGCTCCGCTGAATCCTGCTGGAGGTAGAGGCGGACGGCCTCATCCTGGCAAAAATGGTGGTGGCAAGCCCCGCAACCGATAATTTTTAGAAAATTACGTAAGAGGTGTACCCAAGGAGGATGTTGGGTACACCTTTTTTTTAGAAAACAGCCTCACATAATTCTGGTTGCTTCATTTCAAGAGAAAGACTATTTGCTAAGGCCGCCTCTGCTAAATCTGCCATTTCCTGATGACTTGCTAGGAGCTGGGATTCCTGTACAGTATTTTGGAGTGCTTGATTTTCCTTTTGCCCTGAAAAACGAGGCTTAAAGTCCACATGCTCTGCCACAATCTTTATCTTTGAATGATTCTTTCCCTCTGTGTCCTGCCATCGGTTTTGCTTTAAGCGTCCTACCACTCGAATTCCCCGTCCCTTGGCACAATAGCTGGAACAAGAGGTAGCCAAAGCACCCCAAGTTTCAATATCAAAGAAGGATACTTCCTGTCTTCGTTCTCCTTGACTAGTGCGATAATTTTTATTTACTGCAATAGAAAACATGCAGATGGGAACTCCCTTTGCTGTTTCCCGTGATTCAGGGTCACGAACAATATTTCCTTCCAACACGATTGAGTTAAAATCGTCCATATAAAAAACTCCTTGAAAAAAAATGTCTGTTGGGCCACCGTAGCTACATGGTGAAGTAGGTTATGCATTGCCTAGTGTGAGCAATGGATTTTTGGTCTCCCTTCTAGGCCTTCTTGCGTTGCGTCCTACAACTATATTATTCGCTTTAAAAATCGAATTTTTGCCAATTTTTCCTAGGATGAAGAAAAAAAAATTAAAAAAAAACACCATCTTTTTTCAGAGATGGTGTTTTTAGAAAAAATTAAGATTTTGGACTAGATTATAATCCCTTGATAAGCTTTACCATATACAACTGTACGTACATGTGTAGTTCTGCATGATCTTGAATCTTTTGCATTCCTGGAGTTTTTACCAAGGTAGTAGCCAAATTATTGATTCGCTCTGGAGTAAAGTTATTAGCCCGTAATGTGCGTAGGATTTTACGCATGTAATCTCGAATCAAGGAATTTACATCCTCTGTAAGATTGTCCCGTGCCTGCTTGCTGAGCATCCTGTTCCAGGCATTCTCGTAGGAGGACAATTCTCTCTCAATGGTAGAACCTTGTGGCACATAATGCTTTTCTGCTTCTAGAGCTGCCTGCTTCAGCTCTTCCTTGCGAGAAACAGCAACAGTATCCTGTTGCGACAGCGGTGAAGGTACGTCAAAGGCTTCTGCCTCATCAGAAGCAATCATCTTCTTTTGAGTAGCCTGCTTGGCTGGCTTTTGCTTCTTTTGCTTAGGCTGTCCCTTGAAGAGGGCTACAAGCCAGGATACACCAGGAATTGTATACCATACTGGAAGTAAGATTCGTGCATCAGTGAGAATTTCTTCCTTGGAAAGCATTAAAAGCTCACTGTAGGGAGAAAGCTCCCCATCGGTAAACAGATGGATATGTCCAGTTACCAGCTCTGTCATTCCTCGGCTTTCATACTGTAAGGCCTTTAAGAAGGGGGCATTCAATAAGGCATAAAGAATGGGAGACTTGATTTTGACAGCATTTTCCAGAGTCTTTTCAAAAAGCTCTTGGTTCTTCATTTCTGGTACAGAGGAGAAGTTTTTTAGATCGTTGAAGCAATCCTTGGTGATTTGGTCTCGGATAGTTTCACGAGCATCGGTACACAGACGTACAATCAAGGGAAGCACCTTTGTTTTGAGCACATAGGTTTTAGTATTGTTGATTCCCTTGAAGGTGAGGAGGGAAGGTAGCTTGTTGTCCTCTGACTCTGTTGTGGCATTTTGAATATAATCATTTAAATCCTTGTCACTATATTGTCCTAACAGTGGCACACCACGGGAATCTGAGAACATGTTAATATTTTCCCGAGTAAAATAATAGGGAGGCTTATTCAGATTCAAGTCAAGGTTTTTGAGGGCAGTTTCCTTTTGCAGGCTTTGCTGTGCCTTGTTGCGATAGGCGGTAACACAGAATTCCAAGATATAGATTGATTGCAGCAAGGAAATATCTTCTGCAGTTAAATCTGTTGATTTCTCGTAATCCTGTCGAACGAAGAAACATAACTGGTTCCACTGGTAGAAGGTATCGGAAGCATTCTTAATGGAACGAATGGCTTCTTCTGGCTTCTTTGTTACCATGGTAAAGAAATTCTTTACGGTCAAATCCTTTCCAGGATTAGCTACCTGCAATTTCTT
>JAGCMR010000014.1 GCA_017646305.1 Spirochaetaceae bacterium | reverse complement strand
TTATGGTTGATCTTGGTAACTGTATCATCATTGTGAAGAATGTGCCATGTTCCCAATGTTCACAATGTGGTGAAATTTCCTATTCAAATGAGGTAGCAAAACGATTGGAAAAGATTGTGGACACACTTAAAAACACAGTAACTGAAATCTCTGTTATAGACTACAAGACAGCAGCTTAAATACCAGGCTCCACAAAACACAACGCCACCAGCAGACGAGAGGAAGCATCTACCGGTGGCGTTTTTTTTACAGAATCTCGAGGAAGTAGGCCATATATCCCATCAGTAGGATAAACCCATCAATTCTTCCCAGCTGCCGCTTGGGGAGAGACAGCAAGAACAACAAAAGCATTGTTGCAGCTGCCACCAGGGTATCAAAGCGGAAGGCGGAGGCAAAGGGAACAGGAATTACCATGCCAGACAAGCCCACAATAAAAAGGATATTGAAGATATTGCTTCCCACAATATTACCGATGGCCATATCTGGATTCTTCTTCATGGCAGCAGCTACAGAGGTGAACAATTCTGGCAAAGAGGTTCCTAGTGCCACAATGGTAAGGCCGATAAATCGCTCACTTAAGCCCAGCATCTTTGCAATAGCACTAGCAGCATCTACAGCAAAGCTACTTCCCACGATAATCAGGGCAAGACCAAGGGCGGTGAACAACAAGGCCTTGGGGACAGACTGAATCTTGGCTCCTTCTTCTTCACTTTCACCAGAAATCAAGCCTTTTTTAGTCATGAGGAACAAATAGCTCAAATAACCGATAAACAGCACCAGCAAAATAGCTGCATCTAGGCGGCTAATGCTTCCGTCAAGCCCCAAAGCAAGAAGCACAAGGCTTATGACGAAGGTCACAGGAATATCCACCCAAACTGTCAACTTTGCTACCGCCATAGGACAAATCAGAGCTGCCAATCCCAAAATAACCAGCACATTCAAGATATTGCTGCCCACCACATTACCAATGGTTATATCTGCATTACCATGAAAGGCAGCTGTTAAGCTTACTGCAGCCTCTGGGGCACTTGTTCCCATAGCAACAATAGTAAGACCAATGACCAGCTGGGGAATTCCAAGCTTTGCTGCCACACTCGCTGCTCCATCTACAAACCAATCTGCACCCTTTACCAAAAGTACAAAACCAAGGGCCAAAAGTGCCAGCTGAATCACCATTTCCATACAAACTCCTTTCTAAGCAACATTTTAGAATCAAATTTTGATAAGATTTTTTGATTATACTAAAAACCTGTGGTTTCAGGAAGATATTTTTGATAAGCCAATCGTGAAGTTCCGTCGTGGGTGTAAATCATACCACAATAGGTATAGCCTAATTTTTTTAGTAATGACCGCATGGGCAGATTTGCCTCGTGGGTATCGATTCTAATATTGCCACATTCTGCCAAGGCCCACTCTAAGCAAAAGCCCCCAGCTCCCTGTCCAAGGCTTGCAATCCGATGGACTACACCGTAGGGACGATTTTCTTCTAGCCAGCTTCCTTCATAAATCTCTGCGTAGGTGGGATCCTCTGCCACCTCCAAGAAAAACACTGCAAGGATTTCCTCTGTTGTTCCACTAGCTTTTTCTTTGGTCTCTTTTACACACACATAGCTTTTTTGCTGCTGAATATCAGCGTGAATCAAATCCTGTGGTGGCCAAGTATCTCCCCACTGACTGGGATTTCCCGTCTTTCGCATAAAACCCCGTGCCTGAGCATAAATCCCCAGCACCGCATCAAAGTCTCCAAGCTGTGTCTTTCGTATCTTCATCCCCACCTCCAAGGGTCACTTTACTTTCTTGAACGGTAAGCCCAGGAGCATCAGCATTATTCGTTAAGACTACATCCTTCAATGCAATAAGGTGGACTTTATTTTTTATAACTTCTAGTCCAGAATCCCCCCTTATATCTATATCGCTTCCGATATACACAGTACCGCCCTTTTCTATAAGCTGCTGTAAGGCATCCAGACTATGAGCCACGGTAGAAAGAGCTATTGAAGCAGTAGCAGTTTTTCCTGCAGCAACAGAAACTTCTGCAACTCCGTACATGGTGCTAATGTCAGATTCTTTTCCTTCAACACTGATTGAATACAAACCTGGCAATAAGTTTTCAAACTGGGCACATCCTCCTGCAACGACAGTTTTATTTTGCTTATTTCCAGCTGCATCAGCAACAGTCACTGTAAAAATTGTTGACTCAGAGGCAGAACGACTGCCAGGAACGGCAATCACTAGGCCACCATTTTGAAATATCCCAATATTACTACAGGATGTGAAAAAAACAAAAATTAAGGCTAGAATCAAAATGAAAGCACTTTTTCTTCCCAAAAAATTATTATCTCGCAACATCGTACTCACTTACAATCTCCCTAAAAAATTTATCTCAATTATACAAAAAAGTGCAAAATTAAGGAAGTAACGACAAAGAACAGTAAACTTTTCAAAGATATTTTAAATAAAAATTAACTACACGAACAGCCTTATTCTGAGAACCCTTCTGGTTAGATTCCTGGGAAAAGTGAATAATCAAGAAAAATATTAAAAAAGAATTTTTTTTTTGAAAAAAAGACAAATTCTTTCAGTTTAAAGCGAATAATTATTATGTAAGAATTTTTTTTGGAGATAAGATGAACAATGAACACCCCACCACCGA
>JAGCMR010000122.1 GCA_017646305.1 Spirochaetaceae bacterium | reverse complement strand
CAGCACATGACAGAAGCAGTACGGAAGCGGGTATCTATTTGTGGCAAGGATGGAGCCACCCTCTGTAAAAATCCTGCCAACCAATTTGATCGAATTTTGCTGGATGCCCCCTGTTCTTCAGAGCGTCACGTGCTGTCTTCTCCCCAGTACCTTGAGCAATGGTCTCCCGCCCGCATTAAAACTCTGGCTATGGCTCAGTGGGCTCTTCTGTCTTCGGCTTACCGTATGCTCAATCCCAATGGCTACTTGCTGTATGCTACCTGTGCCCTGTCCCCAGAGGAAAACGACAAGGTTGTATCTCGTCTCAAGGCCAAGTTCCCTGATGTGGAACTTGTTCATGACTTGCCTCCTGTGCCAGAAAAGGTATCCCAGTTTTGTCAGCTTCCTCTGCCGGATCCTGAAAAGACAGAGGAGGGATTTCATGTGCTTCCCGACACCGCAGGAGGAACTGGCCCCCTGTATTTTTCCCTCATTCACAAAAAGCCCTTGGAGGATGGTGAATAATGGCTCAAAAGAAAAAGAAACCCAAGGTTGTCTTGAAAAAAAAACAGGTAATTATTCTTGCCGCCACCATTGTGGCAGTTTGTGCCTGTATGCTTACGGTGGTTACTCTTACTGCACCCAAGACTCAAAGCACCTCCTCTCCAGTACAAGAGGAAAAAGTTCCTTCCTCAGTTGTCTCTTCTGAGAACTCCTTCCCAGAGGTCTCTGCACAAGAAGTGAATAATCCAACAGCAGATGCTGGTGTGGCCCAAGTAATAGCCCAGCTAGAAGAAGCAGAACGACGAGCCAAGGAAGCGGAGCAACGAGCAAAAGAGGCTGAAAAACGAGCCTCCAAAGCGCAATCTGATGCGGAGTCTGCTCAAAAGCAGGCTACTGCAGCTCTAGAAGCACAAAAGCGAGCAGCCCAGCAACAGCAGCAACAACAGCAACAAGTCACCTCAAATGCAGCATCTTCAGCAAATTCCTCAGCAAACCTCGCATTAGGCTCCAAAGATGCCTCTACTTCATCAAGCCAAGTCAAAACTCCTGCAACAAGCTCCAGTTCTACTGGTGCCGTAGTGGGGAAGGATTACACCATTCCTCCAGCCCATTCTGGAGCTACCCTCGTTTTTGTATTTGATGACGGTGGCCAAAATCTTTCTGAATTACAGCATTACTTGAATCTTCCCTTTCCTGTAGACATTGCCGTGCTTCCCCAGCTCCAGCACTCTGTAGAGTCTGCTCGCCGTGTTCGCTCCTCTGGTCGCCATGAATTGCTCCTGCACCAGCCTATGCAAGCCATCAATCTTTTGGTAAATCCAGGGCCGGGAGCTATTACACCTACAATGAACACCACTGAAATTGATGCTTTGGTAAGGAAAAATCTTGCTGAAATCGGGCCTGTCTCTGGTCTCAACAACCACGAAGGCTCCCTTATTACTGAGTCCAAGATAAAGATAGGTAAGGTGATTGAAATCTGTCAGAAACAGGGAATCTTCTTCCTTGATTCCCGTACCTCGGCCAATACAGCTGCTCCTCAGGCTGCCCTAGAGCTAGGAGTAAAAATCTGGGAGCGTGATGTATTCCTAGACAACACCCAAAACAGGGCTGACATTCTTGAGCAAATTCAGCGTGGAATTGGAGTAGCCAACAAAAAGGGCTATGCCATTATGATTGGTCATGTGTGGTCAGGAAGTAATCTTGCACAAATTCTCCAAGAATTGTATCCTGTTTTAAAATCACAAGGTTATGCTTTTTCAACGGTGGGAGGTTTATATGAAAATTTTGGGAATTGAGTCATCCTGTGACGAAACTGCTGCAGCTATTGTAGAGGATGGAAGAACCATCATCAGTAATGTGGTGGCTACCCAAATCCCTTTCCACCAAGAGTTTAACGGTGTAGTGCCAGAGATTGCCAGCCGCAAGCACGCAGAATGGATTATGCCAGTGGTACAGCAGGCTTTACAGGAGGCAAACCTCACCTTAGATGAAATTGACGGTATTGCCGCCACCAATCGCCCTGGTTTAATGGGCTCCTTGCTGGTGGGCCTTACCTTTGCTAAAACCTTGGCTTGGACCAAGAATAAGCCCTTTATTGCCGTAAACCACATGTTGGCCCACCTCTATGCCGCCCACTTGAGCCAAGACATTGCCTATCCCTATTTAGGTTTGCTGGTTTCTGGTGGCCACTGCATTATCTGCAAGGTTGCAGGCTTTGACGATATTACTGTTCTGGGTACCACTGTAGACGATGCCCCAGGTGAAGCCTTTGATAAGGTGGCTAAGTTTTATAACCTGGGTTATCCTGGTGGGGTCATCATCGACAAGCTGGCAAAGGAGGGAAACCCCAAGGCAGCAAGCTTTCCCATTCCCTCTCTGCACAAGGGAGAGCATCGCTATGATGTGTCCTATTCTGGATTAAAAACAGCTGTTATTAACCAGATAGACCAATTCTGGAACCAAGAATATCCAAAAACTCCAGAAAATATTTGTGCAGCCTTCCAAGAAACTGCGGTAAAAATTCTCGTTTCTCGTATCCTTCGGGCAGTGGAGGATACAGGTCTTACTACCATTGTAGCTGGTGGTGGTGTGGCGGCTAACTCCCGTCTACGAGAAATGCTTGCCCAGCGAAAGGAGCTTACCTGTATTTTCCCACCCCTCAAGCTCTGTACCGACAATGGAGCTATGATTGCAGGCTTAGGCTATCAGTACCTTCAGCAGGGAGAAACAAGCCCCTGGAACACCACTGCTTCTGCACGGATTCCCCAGTTTAAGCGTGGTCTTAAGGCAAAGAGATAGTCTCCAAAAGGAATAATGAAAATGGAAATTTATTCATTTCTTCCATTCTTCATAAGTTCCATTTGAATAAAACTTAGTTGACAGGTATTTTTTTCTGTTCTAAAATAAACTATTATGGATTCTCGCACTTCTTTTGATCGTATGGTTATTTCTCTCACCCCAGCAGAACGAGCTGCAATGCTGGAAAAGGTGCAGGCAATTGTTAATCCTGAAAGTCAGTCCTTGGTGTCGGTAGAGATGCAGGGGCCTAAAGTTGTTCCAGATATAGAGTTACAGCTGAAAAATGAATCGTTTTTTACTCGTATTTGGTTAATACTTAAGTCGATTTTTACCAATACTGATATCAAAACCTTGTACAATGCTCAAATCGTATTGAAGAAGGGGCATGATATAGAGAAAAAAGAACCTGGCCTTATCGATATTACACGTCGAATTTTCCTAAAAGGCTTTTTTGATCAAGTGGAGCAGCTGTCAAAATGTGCAGAATTTTTCAAAGAAGGAATGGAAATTTACGATGCTGATCAAGGTGGATTTTACGTATTCCTTTCTTCTCTTATTGCTCCAGAAGTAAATGGAAAGATTGCAGAAGAAGTAAGTCCTCTAAAATTACCTTTTTCCCGGGAAGTCACCAGTGAGTTGCGACTATCCATGGTAAGAAATTTAGATTCCACCTTACAGTCCATGTCTTCAATTAAACGAGCTGCCTTGTATGGTGCTGTTTGCAATACTGAATGGATCCGTCAGTTTGTGCATTTGCCCTTTAATCGGGTTTTATCTGCCTTTACTGAAGAAAATGGCCAGATGGTGTGTCCCTTTGATAGTATCAAAAATGAGATAGCACAGTTTGCAAAGGTTTTGTGTAACGGAAAAACTATTCAATCCGAGGTGTTGGAGGCATTATTTGTACTTTCCTACAACATGACGGAAAAAGATAAAGAGGGATTTACAGAAAAAATGTCAAAGTTTATGGAAGAGGCTGCCTCCAACATTACTTTGATTAAAATGTTTATCTCAACTATACCCATGCGTGCCATCGGTTCTATCGTTTGGTTCGATGCTTTCTGGGTTCCAGATAAACCAGAGGGCTGCGAAGACTGGTTTGTAAAATATAAATCAGCTTGGAGAAGAAATTTCGATAAACAGTGGGATCAGTGGTTAGCAGATCGGAAAAAGCATATTGCAGAGGAAGCCATGTGTCAAACCTTTGGCTTTAAGTCGCTTCCTTTGTTGCCTTGTCGTCCATGGAGAAAGATTCTCGGTGGTGTTTCCTTTATGTACGATTATGTTATGGGATTTATTTCTGCCTTTTATGATGAAGTTTATCCTGAATATGCAAAGCTCTTGAAAATCCTTATGGTAGAAGGAGTTTTTTATCAGAAGGAAAACCTTGTAGAATTAACTGATGTTTGTGCAGAACTGGATAGACAACGTCTTGCCTTGAATAAGTTTAAAGCAAGTATTGCTCCCGAAGGTGAGGGAGGCATTATGTTCGAAAATCTTATGAAAGAAAACCTTCTGAATCCACGAGATAAGGCTAAGTTAGATTCCTTGATTAAGTCTTTGGAAACAGATGCCGCCTTGATTCTTGCCCAGTGGTGTGCTTCCTCTCGTTCTGTAGAGCTGATTCTCAAAGGAATTATTACAGGAGCCAGAAATTCTCGCTACGATACCTTGTCCAATTTGTCTACAATCCAAGGTCAGCATAACGAAAAATTCCGTCACAAGGTTGATGAAATGCAGCTAGGTTTTGAGCGTTCATTGGAGATAGTCAAGGATCTTGAAACAATTCGCTAGGGGAATCTGTGATTGAAGTTTCCGCATTTGATATTTCCTGCAAGAGTTCTAGTCAGCTAGATTTATTAGCTCTACCATTTTATCTTGCAGGAAAGCCTCTCCAAGAGGATGGCCATGTTCATCCTCGTTGTTATATTACCACCGCTCTTGCAGGTTCCATGCGTTTTCGTTGGACAGAGGAAAACTCCAAACGAAAAGCTTTTTTTCAGAAAAAAAATATTTTGTCACCACAAACCTCATCAAGTGTCCTTGTGTCTTCAGTAACAAGTCCTGTGGGTTTATATACTGCTTTTTCAACAATTTTATCATCGAATTTATTGGCTGTGCCTGTGGAATTGATTCATTCTCAGGTGGTATACGCCTTGGAGCAAGGGAAAAATGGTGAGCCTACACTGCTTGCTACGGAAGGTAGTCACCCAGAGGCTTTAGATTTGTGGCGAGGAGATGGTATTATTACCATCAGCAACAAACTTGTGCCTGTGGTGACGGTGGCAGATTGTCTTCCTATATTTTTATATGATAAGAAAACTGGATGCCGAGGAGCCCTTCATTCAGGCTGGAAGGGAACGGGGATTGTAGTACAAGCCTTGAAGCTGGCAGAAAAAAAGTATGGTGCTCAGGCTTGTGATTTTTCCGTGGTTATTGGTCCCCACATTCACTCCTGTTGTTATCAGGTGGAAGAGGAGAGAATAGAGTATTTTACCTCCCATTTTGGTTCTTCCTGTATTATTCCTCCTAATAATCTTTCTTTGGCTCAAGCCAACGTAAACCTGTTGCTGGAAGCTGGAGTTCCAGAAGATAATATTTTGTGTTGTACCGATTGTACCTGTTGCGACCCTCGTTTTGGTTCCTTCCGCAGGGAAACTGCTGGACTGCCAGAATCCATGCCTCTGGAAGAAAAGCTTCGTCGCTTTACCACCATGATGGCCTTTGTTCATTAATAGTAAAAGTGGTCTAAGGCTACTCATATAGAATAAATACGTGTTTTTTGGTATTATATTTTCTCAGTTTATTTTTAGGATGGTGCTATGGCAGATTTAAAGGAGCAGTGCCGACTTTTAGTGGCAAATGCGTTGAATGCTTTTGGTAATGAATTGGGAAT
>JAGCMR010000121.1 GCA_017646305.1 Spirochaetaceae bacterium | reverse complement strand
CGCCACAGCCAAAGCATTTATCACAAGCCTGTGTAGACAATTTCCCCATTACCAAGTAGTGGCTTTGGAGGAGAAAATCACCTGTCAGCCCAAGCAGCTAGATAGCCTTTTGGAGAAACTTTGGGAAAAGGGCCATATTCCAGCCAGCTGTACCGCTTTTCCTTCTTCACCAGCGGCACGACAGGCACTTTATCAAGAACTTCAAGATTTTGTACTCACTGGTCAGCTAGACTGCCTTTTGAATAGTCCTGAAGATAGTCTCATTCTGTTGGACTTTAAGCTAGGCAATACCCCCTCTTCAGCAGAAAGCACAGTAGATGAGCAGGGAACACTGGCAAACTTTCAGATGGCCTTCTACTGCCTCTTGTATGAAGCCCTGTATCCAGATCGCACCATCGATTCAGCAGCCTTTATGACCATCAAGGACGGCGAGCTGAAAAAAATCTTTGGCTTTGAAAGTGCCAAGCTTCCTCAGCGGGAAATCCTTGTTTCCACAAAGTCAAAGGACATTCTGCCCTATAATTACACAGTAGCCGCTACCCTTCAGTATGTGAAGGACTTTGCCACGGCCATTACCACCAGCACCTTCCCCCAACTGGCACAGGTAGACTACGATACCTGCAAGGAATGTGCCTGGAAGCGGATTTGCAGAACCACCTACACTGTTGGAGGAGAGAAAGTATGAGCAGCAAAAACACACAAGGAGAAGCCATGAAAACAACAAATACACTGACTCTGGAGCAATGGCTTTTGCAGGGAGACGGCACAAAAGACGGCTTGAACCAGGAACAGCAGGCCGCTGTTACCTGTAACACCAACACCGTTACCACAGCAGGTGCAGGAGCGGGAAAAACCTTTGTGCTGGCTCGTCGTTACAGCTACTTGGTGTGCATCAAAAAATACAAGGTATCAGAAATCCTCACCCTCACCTTTACCCGCAAGGCCACAGCAGAAATGTATTCCCGCATCTACAAAACCTTGGTGGAAATTGCAGATCGCTTTGAAAGCCCAGAAGCTCGTCAGGCTGTGGCCGACTTTCATGGAGCCCGCATTCAAACCTTAGACTCCTACTGTTCTAGCATTATCAAGAATGCGGTGAATTACTACGGCATCAAGCCCGACTTTGCCATAGACAATCAGCAGGCAAAATCCATGGCACAACAGCAAGCCCTGCCCTTTGTGCTGGATCATCGCCACGATCCCACCATTCAGCGAATGGCCACCACCACTTATTCCCGGCTGGACACCTTGGCAGAGGAGCTTTTTGCCAAAACCATTACCAACTACTCATCCTTGGCCAATCCCATAGACTTTTCTCAGCAGCTGGAGCGACAACTTCGCCATGCAGCAAGGGAATTTTTGATCAAGGCTCATCAGCTAGAAGAACAGATCATTGAACTGGAAGCCATCATTCGAGATTTAGATAAAATCAGTGGCACCTTTTTGCCAAAGCTCATTACAGCCCTTGGCCTGTATCGAAAGATTGACTGGGATTTTTCCTTTCTTTCAGACTGGGAAACAGAGACTGGCATTCAGCAAGAAATCCCTCCAAATCAGCAGGAATCCTTGGCGCAATTCTGTGCCGCAGCAAAGAAGATTTCAGGTTTGAACCTCCAAGGCCAGCAAAACAAGCCTTGGACTCCTATAATCAAATTGTTACGGGAATCAGTTCAGCCTGCCTTGAATCCCTTGGCTAATTTCCTGTGTCTGAAGCAGGATGTATTGCAGGTGGCAAGGCTTTTAGATGAGTTCCAACAGCAATACAATAAAAGCAAGCGACAGGCGGGAATCTTGACCTTTACCGATGCGGCCCAGCTGGCTCTAGAAATCCTTCGAAATCAAAAAGAGGTACGACAGGCAGAAAAGGAATGTTACAAGGCCATCATGATTGATGAGTTTCAGGATGACAACCTGCTACAAAAAGAATTACT
>JAGCMR010000120.1 GCA_017646305.1 Spirochaetaceae bacterium | reverse complement strand
TGGCTGACTTGGACTGGAGCAAGATTACTCTGGTAGACGATGAAGCTGCTGAGGCTGCTACTGTTGACTACGATGGTACTTTGACCGCTTCTTTGAAGAAGGGAATCCTTACCGTTAAGGGAAACTTGAAGGCTGACTAAGCACCTTTAATGCATTAGATATAATCTGATGTAGTATATACAATCCCCAGATGCAATTTCTTAATAGAGATTGTTCTGGGGATTTTTATTTTAAAATCGTCTTTGGCTTTTACCTTCATTTTCCACTGTAAGTTTTACTTGAGCTATTCTATTTTCCGTGGTATGCTAAAATGCAGGAGATATTGTTATGAAACCCACATTATTGGTTTTGGCTGCCGGAATGGGTAGCAGATATGGAGGAGTCAAGCAGATTGACTCCGTTGGACTCCACAACGAGACATTGCTGGACTTTGCCACTTATGATGCCATGAGAAATGGTTTTGGTAAGGTAGTGTACATTATTCGCAAGGATATTGAGCAGGACTTTCGAGAACGACTTTTTGATCGTATTGCTCGAAACTTTGACGCAGAATATGTCTTCCAGACTCCTGAATATGGCCTAACAGAAGAACAGGTTCAAAAAGCTGCTGCTCGTAACAAGCCCTGGGGAACAATCCATGCTGTTCTCTGTGCAGAAAAGGCTATCAAAGAACCCTTTGCCGTTATTAATGCAGACGATTACTATGGCCGCATGGCATTTGAAACATTGGGTACTCATCTTTCAGCTATGCCAGTAGACGGAACAGACCATGCCATGGTGGGATTCGTTTTGGGAAATACCATGAGCCGCTCTGGTACCGTTTCCAGAGCAATTTGTACTGTTAAGGATGATTACCTTGTATCCATGAAGGAAAACACCAAGATTGGCTACGAGGGAGACAAAATCATCAGTCTCTTAGATGGAGAAAAGATTGAGTTAACTGGTAAGGAATGGGTTTCCATGAACTTCTTTGGATTCTCTCCCAAGGCATTTGAAGAATTCAACCTTTATTGGGATGACTTTATTGCCAACAATCTAAACAGCGAAAAGGCAGAAGCCTTATTGCCAGAAGCAGCAAGCAATATTGTTTCCCATAATCAAGGTCGTATTAAGGTATATACATCTCCAGAAAGCTGGTTTGGTATGACCTATCCAGAGGACAGAGCCACCGTAAAGGTTGAGATTGCAAAGAAAATTCAGGAAGGCTACTATCCTGAAGTCTTGTGGGAAAAATAAAACCTTACAAAGGTTACTTTTTTACAAAATGATTTATTGCCTCGTGGAATTCTAGTTGATTCCACGAGATTTTTTAGACTTGATCCAAAGGACAGGTACTATGAAACGAATTCTTATTCACGTTACAGGCTCCATTGCTTGCTTTAAATCTTGTTCCCTCATTAGCCTTCTTACAAAGGAAGGATTTGAAGTGCAAGCCACCGCTTCCCAAGGGGCATTACAATTCATCCAACGAGCATCCCTAGAAGGACTTACGGGAAAGCCTCTTCTTACCGACATTTTTGACAAAAGTGATGATCCTATGCATCACATCACCTTAAGCCAACGATGGGCAGACTTAATTATTGCCTATCCAGCTTCTGCCAACTGCATCTGCAGGCTAGCTGCAGGACTGAGTGATGACTTATTTGGAGCAATTTGCCTTGCCAATAACTATAATAAGCCCCTGCTTGTAGCTCCTGCCATGAATACCCAGATGTTCAATCATCCGGCAGTACAGGAGGCCCTAGCTAAGCTAGAATCCTGGGGGACCCACATTCTTCCCACAGAAGAAGGTTTGCTGGCTTGCGGTGATGTGGGAAAGGGGAAGCTTCTTTCTCCAGAAAAAACATTAGCATACATTCAACAGATTCTCGGGGACATTCCCGAAATTTCCAATTAAAAGAAAAGAGGAAATGATATGAACGTACTCATTACAGGTGGTGGCTGTCGGGAGGCCATAGACAATGTTCGCTGCGTCACCAATACCTCCACCGGCAAAACCTCTGCCATCATAGCTGATTACTTTTCTCGCCAAGGATGTCAGGTAACAGTGATTACAGCAGCCTCTGCCATTAAGCCTCAAGAAGATTGTGTCATTCGAAGCTTTGTTAGTGGAGCAGATTTGGGACAGCTACTGGAAGAGGAGCTCACCACACACGAATACCAGCTGGTGATTCATGCAGCTGCAGTAAGTGACTTTATTCCAGAAACAGTGATTATGGATGGAGTTTCTGTGGCTGCTGGGCCAGAGGGAAAGATTCCATCAGGTTCTTCCATGACCGTTACCTTCAAGGCGGCTCCCAAGCTTGCAGACAGGATAAAGGGATGGGCAAGGGATGGAGGCCACAAGGAGCCCACCGTAGTGTGCTTTAAGCTTACCAGTGGTGCGGATTCAGAAAAGGTTTTGGCAGCCTGCCATGCAATTCTTTCTAGAGGAGCTGCAGACTTTGTAATTGCCAACGATATTCTCAACATCACTGCCAAAAGCCATCCCTTTGTTGTAAATATTCTGAAGGATAATCAAGTACAGGCCTTTCAGCGGGGAGAAACAGAGGAAGAAATGGCAAAGATACTGTACCAAATTGCTACTAAAAATACATAAAAGGAATCATACTTAGGAGGAAGAGATGATTTTAACTCTTGATATTGGAAATACCCAGATTTCTGGAGGCGTTTTTTTAGATGATGAGCTGATTCTTCAGTTTCGTCACACTACCACACAGCACACCAGTAGCGATGAGCTAGGAATATTCATGCGTTCTGTGTTCCGAGAAAATGGCTTTGATCCCCAATTAGTGGATGATATTGTTTGTTGCAGCGTTGTTCCTTCATTAAATTATCCCCTCACCAGCGCTTGTATCAAGTATTTTGACAAGGAACCCCTGCTTATTAAGCCTGGCATCAAAACTGGATTGCAGCTAAAATACTCCAATCCCAAGGAAATCGGTGCAGACAGAATCGCTGCTGCCATTGGAGCCCAGGCTTATTATCCCAATGCCAACATCATCATTGTGGATATGGGAACAGCCACCACGGTGGATATTTTAACCGCCAAACGAGAATATTTAGGTGGAGCCATTTTGCCTGGAGTTAACATGTCCATGCAGGCACTGGCTCACGGCACCGCCCAGCTTCCCAATGTAGAAATTGGAGTACCACAACGAGCCTGCGGAACAAATACAGCAGAAGCCATCCAGTCAGGCTTATATTACGGTGCTTTGGGATCCATCAAGGAATTGATTGCCGCCTACACCAAAGAGGTTTTTGGCGGAAGAAAACCCATGGTACTGGGAACTGGAGGTTTTTCCCACCTATTCAATGGAGAGGGCATTTTCAATGAGGTGATTCCCAGCCTTATCTTTGACGGCTTGCTTTGTACCCTAAAAATGAACCGTTAATTCACAAAACTGTTATTAAAACCTGAAAAATAAAAGAAGGATAGAATGATAAAAGAAATTCAACTGCAAGATATACAAGGGGTAAACATTGGTCATGCAGAAGACCTAGAGGCGAAAACAGGTGTAACAGTATTGGCCTTTCCTCAAGGAGCTCGGGCTGGTGTTGAGATTAGCGGTGGAGGGCCAGCCTCACGGGAAACGCCAGTGATTTCCCCCCTCACCAACGATGTCCCTGTCAATGCCATTGTCTTGTCGGGAGGGTCGGCCTTTGGACTGGCAGCCTCCGATGGAGTAATGGCCTGCTTGGAGCAGCGGGGTATGGGCTACAACACAGGTTTTGCCCTAGTACCCATCGTGTGTCAAAGCTGTATCTATGACTTGGGCTACGGTAGTAGCAAAATTAGACCAGACAAGGAAATGGGATACAAGGCCTGTACCCATGCCCTAGATTGCAACCAGCACCCGGAGGGCAATTACGGCGGCGGAACAGGTGCTTCCATTGGAAAGATTGTTGGCATGCACCGAGCCACAAAGGCAGGTGTTGGTATCTATGGGGTGGAAGTAGCAGGCTTACAAATGGCCGCCGTTGTGGTGGTGAACGCACTGGGAGATGTATTCAATCACAGTACTGGAGAAAAAATCGGAGGCATCACCACTGAAGACCGATCTGGCTGGACAAGCATCCAAGACATTCTGTACTCCATCACAAAGCCACAAGACATGTTCACCAGAAACAATACCACTATTGCTGCCAT
>JAGCMR010000119.1 GCA_017646305.1 Spirochaetaceae bacterium | reverse complement strand
CAAAAGAAGGGAATTTACCGCCAACACCACAATCAGCAAAATCAGCAGAATCATCATTACCTTGGTGATTTTTTCTACACCCTTTTCAAGTCCGATTCCAACGATAACAAAGCTCAACACCACTGCAATGGCCATCCACAAAAACTGTGTACCAGGACTTGTTGTTAAAGAACCAAAGAAGGCACCAACAGCGGCAGTATCCAAGCCGTGGAACTGGCCAGTAAGGCTGGCAAAGCAATAATACAAAAGCCAACCAGAAATGGTAGCATAGAACATCATCAGGATGTAGTTTCCAGCAATGGCAATGTGACCATAGGCATGCCACTTTGTTCCCTTAGGCTCCAAGGTTTTGAAGGCCTTTCCCACATTCTGGCGAGAAGCACGACCAACGGAAAATTCCATCACCATAATGGGCAAACCAAGGGCTATCAAAAAGAATAAATATACTAGAACAAAAAGCGCTCCACCGTATTTTCCAGTAATATAAGGAAAACGCCACACGTTTCCAAGACCAATGGCACAACCTGCCGACAACAAAATAAAGCCTAGTCGAGAGGCAAGGCTTTCTCTTTCTTTCATATATCCTCCAAAGATTCTGTTACACTAAATGACAGGCCACCCAATGACCTTCTGCAACTTCCCGCAACTGAGGCATGGCTTCCTTACACTGAGGCTTAGCCATGGGACAGCGAGTATGGAAACGACAACCAGAGGGTGGATTCATGGGAGAAGGAATATCTCCCTCCAACACGATTCGTTGACGACTGCGAGACAACTGTGGGTCAGGAACAGGCACTGCAGAAATCAAAGTTTTGGTGTAGGGATGAATTGGATTCTTGTTCAACTCGTAGCTTGTGGAAAGCTCCACCAAGCAGCCCAAGTACATAACTCCAATGCGATTTGAAATATGGCGAACAACACTCAAGTCGTGGGCAATAAACAAATAGGTTAATCCCAGCTCTTCCTGCATGTCCTCCAACATATTCACTACCTGGGACTGAATTGAAACGTCCAAGGCAGAAATAGGCTCGTCACACACAATAAACTCAGGACGCACTGCCAAGGCACGGGCAATACCAACACGCTGCTGCTGTCCACCAGAAAATTCGTGGGGATAACGGTTTGCATGCTCTGTGTTTAGGCCAACCATGTCTAGCAATTCCTTGATGCGGTCTGTTCGTTCAGCCTTGGTGGACCACAGCTTGTGAATATCAAGGGCCTCACCAATAATTTCACCTACCGTCATGCGTGGATCAAGGGAGGCAGATGGGTCCTGAAAAATAATCTGCATTTTGCGACGGTAGGGTAGCATCTTTACTGCAGAGTGTTTTTTACCGTCTCCTTCGTAAATGGTTTCTCCGTCATATACAATGCGACCGCTGGTGGGCTCGTGAAGACGGATAATGGTGCGTCCCAAAGTTGTTTTTCCACAGCCAGACTCACCAACCAAGCCCAAGGTTTCTCCCCGCTTGATAAACAGGGAAACATCTTCTACCGCTTGGACACCAGGCCCCTTCATT
>JAGCMR010000118.1 GCA_017646305.1 Spirochaetaceae bacterium | reverse complement strand
ACCAAGGCATGAGCATCCAGCGGAATATGACAGGCATACAGAGCCATATCATGGTCAAACAAGGTTCTAATACGCTTACCATGGGCTCCTGTAATGGTCTGACACTGCCCCCAAAAAAAGCCATGGTGCACAAATAAAAGTCCAGCACCAGCAGCAGCGGCACGCTGAATAGTCTCCTGACAAGCATCCACTGCAAAAGCTATCTTTGTAATTTCTTTGCCAGCAGGGTCACGGTTTTCCACTTGAATGCCATTTAATGAAGGATCCCCAGGATACTGCTCAAGATTCAAAAAGGTTCTAAAATATTCATCAAGCTCACGTAATGTCATACTACAACTCCTCCTTGGTAGTAAATAATGTAGAAAAAAACTGGTGACTTTTATAAGCTGCTGCAATGGAAAAGAATCGTGATTCATCACGGCTGTCCAGCAGTGACTTTTCCTTCTTTACATAGGATATCCAAGGAGCAGTCTCTGCCACTGGGCCAAATCCATTCATCCAATCGGGAATAACAGTGTGATTACCAAGAGAATCTTCCCCATTGATCACGTAAAAGCCCTTCACAAAGCTATGCATCAAATGAGCAGCCTTTGCTCCTTCACCAGTATACCCATCAGCCAGCAGCACCACTGTTCGATTAGCGAGGCCACGTTCGCCACCGAAATAATCGATAAGGGCACTAAACTGAAAGGAAGATTCTCGCTGCAGGGATGCCTCCCTACGAGCCATTTCTTCTGGGAAAAAGAGACCTTGAATACGCAACCAGCTCGTTTCAACAAACTGACAATTAAAATCTGCCACCACCACCTCATACCCCAGGGAGGCTAGGGTTGCAGCCACAGGTTCCACTCTGCTGATGGAGCTTCGACCATCGGTAACCCATAGTACCAAGGGCAAACTAGGAGTCTTACCTTGGAATTCCGTAGGATTAGCTAGTCGAGCTCCACGTTCAGACCAAGGAGATTCATCTTCGGCAGGCTTATACTGTACCATCATCAAGTCAGCGGAATCGAAAAAACCGGTACGAGGAGCCAATCCAGAATGGACTGAACCCCGCAAGGCAATAGTTCGCTGGTCTACCTTCAAATCAGGATCCACAGGCAAGGGACGCAGGATAAAAACAAGAACTGCCAAACCTAAAATCAAAAAGATGTTGACAATAGAAACAATCCATAACAAGGGACTAAAATAATCCACATACAGCTTATTACAAAAACGCCACAAACTATAAAAATTTTCAGCGAAAACTAAAAACGCAAGGAGTAAAATCAAAGCCTTTGGCAACGATAAATCCCAGGCAAATAATCCCAACAAGCAAACACACAGAGCCACTGGAGCAAGAAGCACCACTGCATCACCTTGTCCTCTGGTCATAAAAAAAAGTCGCAAATTTACTGCCAACAAAAGGCTCAACACCAATAAGTCAATTATTATTGAATCGGTCATGTGCTTATCATAAAATAAATTGAAAACTAACTCAACCTTTATTTTCATATAGCATTTTTTATGATATGCTAGAGTAGTAAAATTGTTATTTTTTTCAAAATAATTGGAGTACCAGTGGAAGAATACTTAACCGAGCAAGAGCTACGATTAGTGAATCCTCAAATTATTCAGGATATGATCCAAAAAGAGATTCCTATTTCAGTAACAGTCTATCATCTTACTCCAGAAATGAAACATTATCTGCAAAAAATTGTCGCAACAGTACTCCATCAAATGCGGCAGGATGCCACAATTGACTATATTGTTTATTGTCTTTCAGAATTAATCGACAATAGTCAAAGAGCCAATGCCAAGCGGATTTATTTTCATGAACAGAATCTTGATATCTTTAATCCCCAAGATTACCACAATGGCATGGAAACCTTTAAAACTGATTTTATAGCAAATCAGAGTCGCTATCAGAGTTACCAAGAAGAACGAGGTCTTAGCGTTACCATGACACTGTTGGTAAAGGATGAGTCTCTATATCTGGAAGTGGCAAACAGCACCAAACTAACAGTTTTCGAGTATAAGCGAATTCACGACAGAATTGCCCGAGCCCTAGATTCTCAAAATCCAGCACAAATTTTCTCCCACATCAATGAACAAGAGGGAGCTGGACTAGGGCTTATCAGTATTACCCTCATGCTCCAAAAATTTGGTATTTCAGAGGATAATATTCAGATTATTTCTCAGGAAGATAGTACCGCTATTAAAATAAAACTTCCCCAAAATATGGATGAATACCAATATATTTCTGCCATATCAAAGGAAATTGCGGAAAGTCTTCAAAATATTCCCCAGCTTCCTGAAAACATCAGTAAAATTAGCCGATTGTTGGATGATCCCACCTCTCAAATGGGAGAAATTATCGATTTGATTCAGCAGGATGTAACCCTTTCTGCTGACTTATTAAAGCTGGTAAATAGCGCCTCCTTCAGAGCAAAGAAGACGCCTACCAATATAGAAGATTCTGTAAAAATGGTGGGACTACGAGGAATACGTAACATGATTTATGCCATTGGAAGCTTACAAAATTTAACTCCTGTTACCAAGACAAAAAAAGCATTGTGGAGCCATGCTCATGTTGTTGCTAGTTACTCCCTAGCACTCGCATACAAATTTTACAGCACCAACAAAAAAATTGTTTCTGATGCCTACGTTTGTGGACTCCTTCACGACATTGGGAAAATTCTCTTTGAAGCAGCCCATCCAGAAACCCTTCAGAATCTTTTAGATTTTTGCCATACCAAGCACATTCCGCCACGAGTGTACGAAAAAATTATTGGTGGAGCAAATCATGGGGAAATTGGAGCCCTTATTACAACTAAATGGAATTTTCCAGAGGTTATAACTGCAGCCATCGAATTCCATCATACACCTCACGCTGCTCCCGAATGTCACCGTAAGCTGGTAGAAATAGTGTATTTGGCTAATATCTTTTGTCATTATCAAAACCAGAGTATACCCTTTCGGCACATAGATCCGACCATCTTAAGTAGCTTTGGTATTACAGAAGAAAAACAATTCCAACAGCTGATAAAAGAAATAGATATGCTCTAAGCCTTGAGAAAAGAATTCACTTGTTTTTAAATTTACCCTAAGGATTCTACCCAGGCCTGCATCAGGATTCCAAAGGCTACACCAACATTAAGAGAAGCTTTCATTCCCTTCATAGGAATAGTTACCCTGCCATAGGTAGCTCGTTCCAGAGCCTCTGGACTTACCCCCAGCTCCTCAGAACCGATAATCACCACCCCTTGTTTGGGAAAATCAAATTCCTTGATATCAGTTCCTCCTGTTTCCAGCACAAAAACAGGTAGATCTTGGGGCAATTCCTCCAAGGATAAACGCTGCCACTGAAGAGCTTCTATACAGCCCATACCAGAACGAATAGCCCTTGGATGAAGTGGGTCGCAGCAGCCAGGAGAAAGAAATACACCCTGTGCTCCCATGGCTTCTGCTGTTCTAAAAATTGAACCAAGATTGAAGGGGGAACGAATATCTTCTGCATATACGTACAAGCCAGGATAAAAATCTCGAGCAACAGGAAGCTCACTCCTATGAGGAGCAATAATTAAATCCCATTCAGCAGGAAAGGTACCAATGATAGCCAATAAGGCATTACGGGCACAATTACAAACTCGACGTTCATCTAGGGGAGTGGCGGCCAACAAAGCTTGCAATTCCTTGGCGGTGGCCTCAGGAAGCTGAGGATCCTCCAACACAATAGAAGCAAGCTTTGCGACATAATCACTGCGAGACAGAGAAGGAAAGCTATACCCACACCCAGGCTCTGCAATTCCTGCAATATCACGTTCCAACGCACCAAAACACAGAGCAAGCTTCCGTCGTTTTTGGCCGCCCCGCAAATGATTTAATTTATCAGGAGCAATCATACTAGGCTAAACTAAAAGGCTCGTTTCATCAGATTGAACAAATCATCTGTTCCCATGGTACAGGGCATACCACTCATAAGCTCCAGCTGACTAGCATCCTCTGCAGCAATGGTAAATTGCTCCATGGTTAAGGACAAATCCTTGAGACGAGCTGGTAAATTGGCCAAGGCAATCCAATGACGAATTTGTTCTGCCAGTAAGGCCACAACCCGATCCTTATCACCAGAACCATCCTCTTGAATCCCAAGAAGCTGAGCCACACGTACAATCCTATCTCGCTTAAAGGTTGCTACATCCTCTAGCATATAGGGAAAGAGAATGGAAGCAGGAAGAGAACGAGAAATTTTATATCGGGCACATACTGCCAATCCCATCAGAGTAGCAGGACCTACCGAGCTGGTGGTTATGGCAAGAGATGCAAGACAGCCACCATTGGATAATAATACTTCTGGAGAACAGGCAGAAGCATCTCCCTCAGAGGCATTCATATAGCTACCTAAAAGCTCTATGGCCTTTTCAGCAAAGGTATCAGAGAAGAAATTAGCCTTTTGAGAAAGGTATGCCTCTACAGCAATGCCCAAGGTTTCCAAGGCAATAGCCTTCATTTGATTATTGGAAAGAGAAACATGCAAATTAGGATCAAAAAGAGCTAGCTTACATAATGAATTTTGAACCTTCATTACTCGTAGCTGACGACGGCGAGCATCAATGAGAGGCACATATTCTGTAAAAAGGAAGGGACTTCTAATGGTGGAAGGCACTGCAATGAGAGGTAAGGGCTCTGCAGCAATAATTTCGCCATCAAAAAAGTCATATATTTCACGAGACTCATTAAATAGGGCACAAACAGACCGAGCTATACTCAAAACAGCGGAACCACCAATAGCAATGATTCCCTGAACATGGGCATCCCGTGCCAAAACTAAGGCTCGTTTCACTGTCTCAGAATCGGAAGAAAAATCTACTTCGTCAAAAGTAAAATAATTGATATATCTTGTAGAAAGGGAATCATAGAGAGTATCCATATTCCGCACTTCTTTGAGTACGGGATCCACAATCACCATGTATCGATCACCCCACTCCTTGGCATAAAGTCCTAGACGAGATGAAATATATGTTCCCAGTACAATATTGGGTGATACCTTAAACTGTAAATCAGCCATATAAACTCCTTTCGTACTACAAAAAAAAGACTGTCTCAGAAAGTATTAATGTACTTTCGAGACAGCCCTTTTTATAATCCCATTGACAGGGATTAGGCTCCAAAGAAGGATGCCAAGATTTTATCTACTGTAGAATCAATAACGGCACCACTCAAATACGTTGGATCTTGAATTTTAATTTTAATTTGCTCCACCAAATCCATGCGGACATCAGGTGTTTCGGATGCTACCTCAGAAAGGTAGTATGCCTCAGCCATCTCCTGAGCCTCGCGAGATACGGAGATAGAATCCTCTCCCATAAAAACAGAGGATCTTGCAGAGACGCGCTGGGACCCCTGCACATTGCTCAGAGGATTAATTCCTCCAATCTTATCAATAATCACTTTGACCTGCCTCTACCGACTCCATCGGTATCTTCATCTAGAAATTGGGCATCTTTACTGCCCGAAACAAACACAGCAAATTCTCCCAGTATTTTGCTGCGTCCGGCAAAGTCCTCAAGAACTTCTGCCGCGGTCCCCTCCACAATTTCTTCGTGCAACTTCGTAAGCTCTCGGCCTACTACAATGCGACGCTCACATTGTATATCGGCAATATCGGCTAAAAGCTTAACAATTCTGAAGGGAGATTCGTATAAAACGAATGCAAATCCTGTAGCCATTAGCTCCCGTAACCGAGAACGTCTTCTTCCAGGTTTAGGGGACAAAAAGCCTTCAAAAAGCAAGCTTTTTCCACCAGAACCAGCAACACTAGCCAAGGATACAAAGGCACAGGCCCCAGGAATGGGAACGATTGTATGGCCAGCAGCACGAGCTACATCCACCAATACGGCTCCAGGATCACTGATTCCCGGTGTACCTGCATCACTGGCATAGGCTACATTCTGTCCTTCATCCAATAAATGCACTATTTTTTGAGCAGCAGACTGCTCATTTTGAGCCCTACAAGAAATCAAGGGTTTCTTGATCTCAAAATGATTCAACAGCTGCAAGGTGTGACGTGTATCCTCACAAGCGATAACATCCACAATTTTGAATGTTTCCAAAGCTCGATACGTAATATCACTAAGATTACCTATGGGGGTACCCACTATATATAGATTTGCCACGCTATAATTCTATCATAAAACAATAAATAGCACAAGAAAAATACTCTCTCCAATAACAATCTTGCAGGAGAAACAAAAAGATTTTATACTGGTTTAAGTTTGGAGGCTTTTATGAGGGTACAACTGCAATTGTTTTTGTGCTTTTTCAAATTGGGCTTTATTGCTTTTGGTGGCGGTTATTCTATGATTCCTCTGGTGGAACGAGAAATTGTGGGAAAGCTTCAGCTGATGGATCAGCAAACCTTTACCGACATTGTCTCCATTTCTGGAGGATTGCCGGGAGCTGTGGGATTGAATGTGGCAATTTTCATTGGCTACACTAGCGGGGGAATTCTGGGAGCCTTTGTGGGAGCCATAGCCAGCGTACTGCCCTGCCTTATCATCATCTTTACCCTCATGACCCTATTCTCCAATATTAGCGATTTGCCAGCAGTGCAAAAAGCCATGGACGGCATTCGACCTGTGGTGGTGGCCCTCATTGCCTACGCTTCATTCCGCATTGGAAAGACAGCCTACGAGGCACCACCCTACCTGATTCTTACCGCCATAAGCCTTGCTCTTTGCCTCTTTCTGCCAGCTTTACCTCTGCCAGCAGTGGTGGCCCTAGGAATTGTAACTGGATTGATTATTACCTTTGTACGGAGACGACGATGGCACTAACCTTGTTCTTGATTTTCTTTAAGCTGGGCTTCTTTTCCTTTGGCGGTGGCTACACCATGATTCCCTTGGTGGAACAAGAACTTTTAGCCAGAGGCTTTGAGTTATCACCTCAGGTTATT
>JAGCMR010000117.1 GCA_017646305.1 Spirochaetaceae bacterium | reverse complement strand
GAGCACGAGGCTATTTGCCCAAGGCCCTCATTAACTATGTTGCCATGTTGGGCTGCTCCTACGAAGATGGTCGTGACATTTACGATTTGGCCGACTTTGAAAAATTATTCAAGGTGGAGCACTTGAATAAGGCCCCCGCTGTCTTTGACTACAAAAAATTGGAATGGTTCAATGGTCAGTATATGAGAACCATGTCCGACGAAGAACTATATCAGGCAACCCTTCCCTTCCTGACAGGAACTGGAGATGCAGCCCTTCCCGTAAACGTAAGCGAGCAGTTCCCCGCTCCCAAGGTGGGACCAGAAGTTTCTGGTGTTAGCCTGAACGAGGCTGGAGAACCTATTGCAGAAGGCTTGACGGTAGCCGAGACAAAGGAAAAACTCATGCAGCTGATGCCCCTCATTAAGGAGCGGCTCCACTTCCTTTGCGATGCAGCAGAAATGGTTCGCTTCCTCTTTACCGAGCCCGCCGTTCCTCCTGTGGAGCAAATCATTCCTAAAAAACTGGATGCAGCAAAAACAAAAGAAGTGCTAGAAGCCAGCAAGGAATTCATTGCCGCTATAGCCACTAAAACTGAAGAAGAAGCCGATGCCCTAGCCCGCCAAATTGCAGAACGCCTGGGAGTTAAACTTGGCGACTTTATGATGCCCATTCGTATGGCTGTCACCGGTAGCCGAGTGAGTCCACCCTTGGTAGGCTCCATCAAAATTCTTGGTGTAGAAAAGGCACTGGAGCGTACCGAAAGAACTT
The DNA here is from genome assembly GCA_017646305.1 of Spirochaetaceae bacterium. The sequence continues at coordinate 4,261 of JAGCMR010000117.1, read as the reverse complement.
TGGCAAGTTTCTAAGTCAACAAAGGGAGTTAGTCCAATACACTAACTCCTTTTTTTCATCCCTGGGAGGTTACCTTGAGAAGACGAGACAGAGAAATTACTCACAAGCAGAAAATTGATGAAATTATCCGGGGATGTCATTGTTGCAGACTTGGTTTTTGTGACAAGGGAGAAGTGTATATCCTACCGCTCAACTTTGGTTTTGAATCCACGGATACTGGTGGTACCTTTTACTTTCACGGAGCCAGAGCCGGACGAAAATACCAGCTTTTACAAGACAGTCCAACCGTCACCTTTGAACTAGACCGAGAATACTGGCTTACAGGAGGAGACGTTGCCTGCGATTATGCCTGTCATTTCCAAAGTGTTATGGGCAAAGGACGGGCTTCTATCATTAGTGACCCAGAAGAAAAACTGGTAGCCCTCAAATCTTTAATGAATCAGGCTGTAAGTTACCATCATAAAAATACCCCTTTCCACAATTCCTCTCCCAATTCTGACAAAGCCCCCATCACCCATATTCATCCAGAGGGAAGTAATTGGACCTTTCAGCCAGAAATGCTTGAAGCAACCTGTGTTTTTAAAGTAGAAATTACTGAGCTTTCCTGCAAGGAACATGAATGAGGCCAAGCACTACACCAAGTCCGTTACAAAATCCATGTAATTGTCCTGAGTCACCACAGAAAAAGGCACATCAGGATAATTTTTAGAAAAAGTTAGGGGGCATTTTGAACCTGCCTTTTTTCCACTGAACTTGAACTCGTATGCAAAGAGCTTGTTCTCTGCTTCTTCGATAAAGTCAATCTCCTGTCTTTGGGTTGTACGCCAAAAGTAATACTTACAACTCCTATTGTGGTACAGATTGTTTTTAATTCGTTGACTTATCAAGAAATTTTCCCACAAACTTCCCCTATCAGAGCGTAATTCCCAGGGGGAAAAATTGGACAAAACAGCATTCCTCACACCATTGTCATAAAAATAAATCTTGATACTTTTCTTCAGCTCATTGCGAACATTCTTGCTATAGGAACGAAGATGGAAAATTACGTAGGCGTTTTCCAGAAGATCCACGTACCGCTGTACCGTCTGCACATCAATTCCCAGTAAATTTCCCAACTCATTGAACGACACCTCACTTCCCACCTGTAAGGCAAGGGCTTGAACAAGCTTTTCTATGACAGCAGGCTTACGAATATCTTGAAATTCAAAGATATCCTTGTACAAATAGGAATTCACGATGTTGGTAAGGATTTCCTTTTCGTCCCCGGGATTATTCACCACATCGGGATACCATCCATACAAAAGACGATTTTGTAACTGACGGGTTTCTTCCAGCAGGGATGTATGCTGCACAAGCTCATTTGTAGAAAAGGAAAAGAGGTTGTATTCAAATTTTCGGCCAGTTAGGGGCTCATTTAAAGAATTAGACAAGTCGAGAGAGGAGGAGCCAGTTACCGCCAACTGTACGTGGGGAAAATTATCGTGGAGCAATTTCAGGGTAAGACCAATATCCTTTACCCGCTGAGCCTCGTCAATGACGATGAAATCAGCATTGCCCACAAAAGACTTGAGCTTTGCAGAATTTGCCTCAGAAAGGAATTGTCTCACATCACTTTCATCACAATTCCAAAACTGAGTCTTTTGATCTGGAGACAACTTGTTCACCATGCTTTGCAAAAGGGTTGTCTTTCCCACCTGCCGAGGCCCAATAAGCAAAAGAACCTTTCCATTTCCAAACTTAGACTCTAAAACAAGCTGCAAATCTCGTTGAATTCCACTCATTTCAAAAATAATATAATAATTTTCGGTTATAATCAACAAATAATATAATATTTTTAGATTATAATAAAGAATAGATATAATAATTCAGTGATTAACATTAGCCAGTGCAAAAAAAGAGCTGACTACAAGTCAGCCCCTTTCCCTTTCAATGCAAGAATTTAGAACATCTTGCTAAAGATATCGTAGTAGCCCTTTACAAAGATTATCAGCACAATCAAGGGCAGAATCCATTTAATATAGAACTTGATTTTGCGAGGAAACTTAAATCCTTCTCCAGCATCAGCTTCTGCCACAAAGTTATCCCAGCCCCAGCCCTTCTTGCTACAGCAGAACACTAAGAAAATTAAGGATCCAAGGGGCAACAAGGTGGAGCTAACAATAAAGTCCTCCAAGTCCAACACCCCAGTTCCTGCACCTAGTGGCTGGAAGCCAGACCATAGGTTAAAGCCCAAAATACAAGGCAGGGACAGGATAATTAATGCAATGCAGTTTACTACACAAGCCTTTTTTCTACCCCAGCCGTGGGTATCAATCCAGTAACTAACGATATTTTCGAATACAGCAATCAAGGTGGAAAGGGCGGCAAAGCTCATAAACACGAAGAACAAGCTTGACCAAATGCGGCTTCCTGCCATGTTGTTGAAAATATTCGGCATGGTAATAAACAAAAGCTCAGGCCCCGCACCGGGATTTACGTCGTATGCAAAACAAGCAGGAAAAATAATCAAACCACTCATAATGGCTACAAAGGTATCCAGCAGAATAATTCTGCCAGCCTCACCAGTCAAGCTGTATTTTTTGTCGATGTAGGAACCGAAAATTTCCATGCTTCCAATACCCAAGCTCAAGGTAAAGAAGGCCTGTCCCATGGCAGCAAATACCACCTCACCAAATCCTGATTCAGTTACCTTGCTAAAGTCTGGCAAAAGATAGAACTTGATTCCTTCACCACTACCAGGCAAAAGAACGGAATTTACTGCCAGAACCACAATCAGTAAAATCAGCAGAATCATCATTACCTTGGTGATTTTTTCTACGCCCTTTTCAAGACCGATTCCAACAATCACAAAGCTCAACACTACGGCAATGGCCATCCACAAAAACTGTGTACTAGAACTTGCTGTTAAAGAACCAAAGAAGGCACCAACAGCTGCAGTATCCAAGCCCTGAAACTGGCCAGTAAGGCTGGCAAAGCAATAATACAACAGCCAACCAGAGATGGTGGCATAGAACATCATCAAGATGTAGTTTCCTGCAATGGCAATGTGACCATAAGTATGCCACTTTGTTCCCTGAGGCTCCAAGGTTTTGAAGGCCTTTCCCACATTCTGGCGAGAAGCACGACCAACGGAAAACTCCATCACCATAATAGGCAAGCCTAAGGCTACCAAGAAGAACAGGTACACCAAAACAAAAATGGCTCCACCATATTTTCCTGTGATATAAGGAAAACGCCACACGTTTCCAAGACCAATGGCACAACCTGCCGACAGCAAAATAAAGCCTAGTCGAGAGGCAAGGCTTTCTCTTTCTTTCATATATCCTCCAAAAGATTCTGTTAAACCAAATGACAGGCCACCCAGTGACCTTCTGCAACTTCCCGCAACTGAGGCATGGCTTCCTTACACTGAGACTTAGCCATAGGACAGCGAGTATGGAAACGACACCCAGAAGGTGGATTCATGGGAGAAGGAATATCTCCTTCCAACACAATCCGCTGACGACTGCGAGATAACTGGGGGTCAGGAACAGGCACTGCGGAAATCAGTGTTTGGGTATAGGGATGAATGGGATTCTTGTTCAACTCGTAGCTAGTGGAAAGTTCCACCAAACACCCCAAGTACATAACTCCAATGCGATTAGAAATATGGCGAACAACACTCAAATCGTGGGCAATAAACAAATATGTTAATCCCAGCTCTTCCTGCATGTCCTCCAGCATATTCACTACCTGAGACTGAATTGAAACGTCCAAGGCAGAAATAGGCTCATCGCACACAATAAACTGAGGACGCACTGCCAAGGCACGGGCAATACCAACACGCTGCTGCTGTCCACCAGAAAATTCGTGAGGATAGCGGTTTGCATGCTCTGTGTTCAGGCCAACCATGTCTAGCAATTCCTTGATGCGGTCTGTTCGTTCAGCCTTGGTGGACCACAGCTTGTGAATATCAAGGGCCTCACCAATAATCTCACCTACCGTCATGCGAGGGTCAAGGGAGGCAGATGGATCCTGAAAAATAATCTGCATTTTGCGACGGTAGGGCAACATCTTTACTGCAGAGTGCTTTTTACCGTCTCCTTCGTAAATAGTTTCTCCGTCATAGACAATGCGGCCACTGGTGGGCTCGTGAAGACGGATAATGGTGCGTCCCAAAGTTGTTTTTCCACAGCCAGACTCACCAACCAAGCCCAAGGTTTCTCCCCGCTTGATAAACAGGGAAACATCTTCTACCGCTTGGACACCAGGCCCCTTCATT
>JAGCMR010000116.1 GCA_017646305.1 Spirochaetaceae bacterium | reverse complement strand
TGATTCTGTTTCCAGAAATACCTACTGGGTGACCAATGGCAATAGCACTACCGTTTACGTTAGTTTTAGCCATCAATTCAGCCTTATCAACACCGTGCTCTTCTACCAACTCGTGGATTACACCCAAGGACTGTGCTGCAAAGGCTTCGTTTAATTCAACCAATTCCATATCAGACAGCTTCAATCCAGCATTCTTCAGTGCCTTGCGGATAGCAGGAGTAGGTCCGAGACCCATAACACGGGGATCAACACCGCCCTGGCCGTATCCAATAATTTCACACAGAGGCTTCAGGTTGTACTTCTTTACAGCATCCTCGCTGGCAAGAATTACAAAGGAAGCACCATCGTTGATACCAGATGCATTACCAGCAGTTACTGTTCCGTCCTTAATGAAGGCAGGCTTCAGCTTGGCAAGCTTTTCCAAAGTGGTTCCACGGTTAGGATACTCGTCGGTATCAAATACAATGTCTCCCTTCTTGGAAGGAATAACAACAGGAATAATCTCATCCTTGAACTTGCCTGCATCCTGAGCGGCAATTGCCTTTGTCTGTGAACCCAATGCAAATTCATCCTGCTCCTGGCGGGAAATATTGTACTTCTGGGCAATATTTTCAGCAGTTACACCCATGTGGATGTTGTAAAGGCTGTCAGTAAGGGCATCATGCAACATGTGGTCTTCGGCCTTCCATGCACCCATCTTGTTTCCTGTACGTGTGTTGGCAGGAATCAAATAAGGAGCCTGAGACATGGACTCAACACCACCAGCTACAACAACCTCGTTGTGACCAGTTTTGATGGACATGGCACCTTCCATAACAACCTTCATTCCAGAACCACAGAGCATGTTGGTGGTATGGGCACAAACAGAGTCAGGAATACCTGCTTCCAAAGCAATGGTACGTCCAATATTCTGACCCAAACCAGCACCAAGAACATTACCACAGATTACCTCGTCAATGTTCTCGCCCTTGAGACCAGTCTCCTCCAACAGAGCCTTTACAACAGTGGCTCCCATATCCTTAGGCTTTACACCAGAAAGTGTTCCCAAGAAACTTCCTACAGGTGTTCGCTTTGCTGCAACAATATATACCTTTTTGGCTTCCATAAAAAATCGCTCCTTTTATCTTGTGGGGCCCGTTTTTTGTAATTGATTCATTGTTGAACCAGTTACATTTTATAACGAAAAAACAGACCTGTCCACTATTATTTTTTTCAGCTATTAAACCTTCTTGAGGATAACAGCAGTTCCCTGTCCACCACCGATACACAGTGAGGCCAAACCAAGCTTCTTGTCAGACTTCATCATCTCGTGAATCAATGTAACGATGATTCTGTTTCCAGAAGCTCCAACTGGGTGACCAAGGGCAATTGCTCCACCGTTTACGTTTGTCTTTGCAAGGAATTCTTCACGGTTAATGCCATGCTCTTCTACCAGCTCGTGGATTACACCCAAGGACTGGGCGGCAAAGGCTTCGTTCAATTCTACCAAGTCGATGTCTGCCAACTTAACGCCAGCGTTCTTCAATGCATTGCGGATGGCAGGAGTGGGGCCAAGACCCATTACGCTGGGGTCAACACCGCCCTGTCCAATTCCAACAACCTCACAGAGAGGCTTGAGTCCATACTTCTTTACAGCATCTTCGCTTACTACCAATACGAAGGAAGCACCGTCGTTGATTCCAGAAGCATTACCAGCAGTTACTGATCCGTCCTTAATGAAGGCAGGCTTCAGTGTTCCTAGCTTTTCCAAACTTGTCTTGCGGTTGGGGTGCTCATCGGTGTCGAATACAATGTCGCCCTTCTTGGAAGGAATGGTAATAGGAACGATTTCGTCCTTGAAACGACCAGAGTCAACAGCCTTAATTGCCTTCTCCTGGGAAGCAATGGCAAATTCATCCTGCATCTGGCGGGAAATGTTATATTTTTTAGCAATATTTTCAGCAGTTACACCCATGTGGATGTCCAAACGAGCATCGGTAAGGGCGTCATAAATCATGTGATCTATTGCCTTCCATGCACCCATCTTGTTTCCAGAACGGGTATTTGCAGGTACCAAATAGGGTGCCTGAGACATAGATTCTACACCACCAGCTACAACGATGTCATTTTCGCCAGCCTGGATTGTCATAACAGCTTCCATTACAGTACGCATACCAGAACCACAAACCATGTTGGTGGTGTGGGCACAAACAGTGTCTGGAATACCTGCTTCCAAAGAAACAGTTCGTCCAATGCTCTGTCCTACACCAGCACCAAGAACGTTACCACAGATAACCTCATCTACATTTTCGGGCTTTACTCCTGCATCAGCCAACAGAGCCTTGATAACTTCTGCACCAAATGTCCTGGGACTCACTGTAGACAGGCTTCCCAAAAATCCTCCGATGGCTGTACGCTTTGCACTTACGATGTAAGCCTTTCGTAATTCCATAATATCTTCCTCCTAAAAATTACAATGTAAGATCCACATTCTGTTGTATAATTTTTTATACAGTGCTAGTGGATTTTTACAGAAAACATATACTTAAATATGCTAGTATTGACTTTCAAATCTGTCAAGAAAAAAAATGACAAATGTACAAAAAATTCGAGGTTTTTGTAAAAATTTTTATTTTTTGCGTAAAAAAAATAAAAAAAATATTTTGGGAATAACAAGTATTTTTTTATCTATATATAAAGTAATTAAATATTTCAAAATAAATGGATGCTGCCTGCATTGCTGTTCATTTTGATAACAAAATCGACTGAGGAAGTAGAGGTGATTGAGGGTGAAAAACAGGTTTTGAATACTAGGAATTTTATGTGTTTTATATAAAATACAATAAGGGTTTAATGTTATAAAAAAATATACAGTCACTGTTACAAATTAATAATTTTTTTATAAATGTTATACTTTTTTATACAGTTATTCCTGTCAAAAAAATTATAATATGATTATACTATTACTTATTTATAATGAATACAAAAAGTTAGTTTTTTATTCTATACTTTTTTTAAAAATATAAATTGGCACGATTCTTGCTTTATATTTCAAAAATATGGAGATGGAAAAGATGGTGAAAAAAGGTCCTTTTGAAATATATATTGCTGAGATTTGCCGTTATGCAATGTTAACCCCTGAGCAGGAGCTTGACTTGGCCCAGAAAATCCAATGGGGAGATAAGGCTGCTCGCCAAAGCTTGGCAAATGCCAATCTACGGTTGGTGGTGAATATTGCGGAAAAATATGCCCATGAGGAGCAGCTCTTGCTGGATTTAATTCAGGAGGGAAATCTGGGGCTGATGATGGCAGTAGATAAATTTTCTCCAAGCTTTAATACTCGTTTTTCCACCTATGCCTATCCCTGGATTACTCAGTACATTCTCCGATACATACAGAGCAAAATTCCAACAATTTATTTACCCTTGCGAAAGGAAGAGGAAATACGTCGCGTTAAAAAGGCTCAGACAGACCTGCAGATGATGAGGAGTAGGGAGCCATCCTTGGCAGAGATAGCATTTTATCTTGATGTAAGCGAGGACTATGTTCGGGAAATCTTGTCTTACAACTTCACCTATTTTAGTATTCATTGTGAGCTAAAAAAGGGTGGCGATGGACTTATCTGTGAGGATATTTTGGTGGATGAGCGTTCCTCCATGGAGCAAACAGGCTTTCGCAATTTAGTGGCTGCAGATGTGAGACGATTAGTAGATACGCTTCCAAGGGCTGAACGTCAAGTAATCTACTATCGGTTTAATCTTGATTTGGAGTCAGCCAAGCCCCGAAGCTTACGACAGGTAAGTGGCAGAATTGGTTGTTCCCCAGAAACGGTACGAAAGCTAGAGCTACGGGCATTGAAGTACCTGCGGAAGGTGGCTCAGGAAACCATGTCTGTATAATTTTAAAATTCATTATAAATCACTTTTAGATCTAGCCAATGATTTTTTTGTTAGAGCTGATTCCTCTATACTTTTTTATGACAAGAATACTGCAGGTGACATATTGCCAGCGGAAAAGCTTGTCTAAAAAAATTTGAAGATAGAGGTGTTTGCTATGGGCAAAAACAAAGTTTTTCTTTTACTAGGAATAGTGGTGCTGCTGACAGTGACTCTTGGTTTTGTTGGTTGTAGGTCCATTCCAAAAGACATGGAGCCGGTAGGTAATTTTGATTTGCAGCGGTATTTAGGAAAATGGTATGAGATAGCCCGCTTTGACTTTACCTTTGAGCGGAACTTGAGTCAGGTAACGGCAGAATATTCCATGAATCAGGATGGTTCGGTGAGGGTAGTCAACAGAGGCTTTAACTATGCTAAGGATGGCTGGCAGGAGGCAGTGGGACGGGCTCGCTTTAGAGGTAGTCCCACGGAGGGTGCATTGGAGGTGTCCTTCTTTGGGCCATTTTACGGGGGCTATAACATCATAGCCTTGGACGAAAACTACCAGTATGCCTTGGTGGCAGGGAAGGACTTGAACTACCTGTGGATTCTTAGTCGAACTTCCACCATGCCCTCGGACATTCTCACTGAATACTTGATTCTGGCAGAATCCCTCGGCTTTGACATTGATAATTTAGTGTGGACAGTACATTCCAAGTAATTTTTTAGTACTGATTTTAGAATTAAATCTTTTTTTCAAAGCTGAGCTTGAATCTTTGTCAGGTTCAGCTTTTTTTTAGTGTCACTTCAAAAATTAAAAATTATTTATTTTTCCATACCATCCCTGCTTGTATCAAAAGTAGCAGAATGATATACTGAAGCAGTTTTTTTTATTAATCAAAGAGGATTTTTATGAGCAAAGGAAAGGTTGTTCTTGCATATTCTGGTGGACTTGATACTACGGTAATTATTCCGTGGCTTAAGG
>JAGCMR010000115.1 GCA_017646305.1 Spirochaetaceae bacterium | reverse complement strand
GTCTTGTTAAAGGTAAGAAGGGAGTTATATGTCAATTTTAGAAGGAATTTTGCTTGGTTTACTACAGGGTGTTGCTGAATTTTTACCTATTTCTAGTTCGGGGCATTTGGCCATTGCACAGGAATTATTCGATTTAGAGGATATTCCATTATTGTTCGATGTGTTCTTGCATTTAGCTACCTTAGGTGCAGTGATTTTGTTCTTTCGTAAGCGGATTTGGAGCTTGCTGCAGGTGGTGGGAAGATGGATTACCCGTCGTTCCCTGCCAGAAGATAAGGCCGACCTGCAAACCATCGTTGCCCTGTTGCTGGGAACCTTTGTGACAGGTGTTTTTGGTATTCTCTTGTCCGATGTGGTAGAAGATCTTGATGTTCAGTTCATTTGTGTAGGATTTTTCATTACTGCTGGCTTGCTGTTTTTTGGTGATGCAACAGAAGAGCGTCGGCGAAAAAAACGATTGGCCGCAGGTTCTAAAGAATCTGAAGATAAGGCTGTTGGAATAAAGCCCTTACAGGGTCTGGGAATCGGTCTTGCCCAAGGCTTTGGAGTGCTTCCTGGGATTTCTCGTTCTGGTAGCACCATTGCAGGAGCTCTTTTGTGCGGTGTTGACCGTGAGCAGGCTGGTGAGTTCTCCTTTCTGCTTTCCATTCCAGCTATTCTCGGAGCTTTTGTGTTGCAGCTGGAGGATTTGGATGAAATTGGTTTTGCAGTAGGACTTGCTCCTGTGGTGGCTGGTTGTATCGCCGCCTTTGTAGCAGGAATATTTGCCTTGTCTGTCTTGATGAAGATTGTTCGCAAGGGCAAGCTGGAATGGTTTGCTCTCTATCTGATTCCTGTGGGAATTCTAGGACTCATCTTTTTGTAAGATTAGTTTTTTTATCCAGCCCCTTTGTTTTTGCTCAAAAGTGAAGTAAAATATATTCATGCTCCATATTGAAACAAAGGTGAAATTGCCCTTTTTGTGGGGAAAGGCCGCTTTTAAGAAGAATAACTGGACTCAAGTAAACCTCATTGTAGGGCCCAATGGTTCTGGAAAGACCCTTTTGGCCAATGAAATTGCCAGTCAATTCAGAAACTACGACTTGGACGTTACCTTTCTCCGTTCTGACCGCATCCCAGAAGATCAAGTGTTGGCGGTGCTGCGGAGCAATCAGCAGGTAAAGGAGCGGATTGAATCAGTTTTGTCTGGCATGTTTGGCAAGTCCATCACCTTTCAGGAGCAAGAAGACGGCAATTTTCTTCCCATGGTGGTAAACAAGGCCCGTGGGGTGGAATATAACCTGAAAGAAGGTGAGTGTCATGGCCTAAAAGAAATCCTCCAGCTTTTGATTGCACTGTATAGTAGCCAAAGCGATTGTCTTATTTTTGACGAGCCAGAATTGCACCTGCACCCTCAGTTTCAGCTGTTTTTTATGAAGGAAATCAGAAAGGCTGCAGCCCAGGAACCAGGAAAAATCTTTTTCCTTATAACCCATTCGCCTTTTTTTATCGATTTGCGGTTTCCAGAAGACCTGTTGGGCGTGATTGTGTGCCACGTAAATCGTGTTCCCACTTGCATTGACCAGCTTTCCCCCGAGGATGAGCTTTTGTTCCGCCGATTTTTGCCTCGATTCAACACTTATCACAAGCAGTTTTTCTTTTCGGATAATCAAATCTTTGTGGAAGGCTATACCGACCAGCAGCTTTTCTCTCATCTTTTGGAGCTTACCAGTAGTTGGTATTCTTCTGTTGGTACTGGCATCATCGATGTGGGGGGAAAGGACGAGCTGGGGGTTTTCTGTAAAGTTTGCTCCCTTCTTGGTACCGACGGCCGTATTGTGGGAGATTTAGATTCTCTTTTCAAGGGAAAACTGCGGGATGTGCTTGCTCAAGACCCACGGCCAGCTCTATGGCTTCAGCGTCAGGAAGAAAAGCAGCTTCCCTTTTATACCCAGCTGTTTACGGCCACCAGCTTGCGTCGAGGCATTACCCTAGAAAAACTTATTACTCGCCTTGAGCGATATTTGGTGGACATGGGAGCTGCCCTGTGCAATCTGCCAGAATCCATTCCTCCTGAGTTGGCGCTTTTGGTGGAAAAATTACGAGAAATGTACGACAAGTACCAAAAGGTGGAAGACTTGGACACCTACAAAACTGTGGTTTTACAAGGAGTAAATCAAGTGGGTCATTTGATGGAAGGCTTGATTCCGCCTCATTTGTTCAACACCATTCCCCTTATTAAAAATCTTGCCTCTCTGATTTTTGCTGCCGCCGCCACTGCACGAGTGTATATTCTTCCCAATGGCTGCATTGAACATTACTACACACAAAATCATGTTCAGTACATGCCCATTTCTGGCAAAGATAAGCTCTTTCACAAGGAGCAGGAATACATGTCTCAGGTTCAGCCAGAAGTTTTGCGGATGGAATACAAGGAATTAATCGAAATTCTTGATCAGGCTTGTATGCGAGATTCAGGCTAGGTGAGGAGAAATGAAAAAAAATCACTTTTTTTTCAAAAAAAGGTGTTTTACCTCTTTACAAAAAGTATCCCCTGTGATATAGTCATTCTTGCTTGGTAGCCATGGTAGAGGTGTCACACCCGTTCCCATCCCGAACACGGAAGTTAAGCCCTCCAACGCCGATGATACTGCATTCGCGGGAAAGTAGGTAGCAGCCAGGCTTTTTTTTGCTTTAAGCTCCTGTTTTAAGGAATAACTATTTCTGTAAGAAAGACTGACCAACTGGTCAGTCTTTTTTTATTCTTTCTCAGCATATTTTAAGTAAACTTTCATGTATCTTTTTTTTGTTTGTGTATTCTAAAGATAGAATGACGTTAAGGAGGTCAAAATGAAAAGATGTATTAGTTCCATTTTATTGGTTCTTCTGATGTGTCTTTGTACAAGTAATCTTTTTGCTGGTTCTACAGACTTTTATCTGTCTGTTCCCATTGTAGTTGATCGTACCGATGGAGAAAAATTGGATACCACTGCTATTGGTGGTGGTGTAAAGTTTAGTTCTGCAGAAAATGATGATGAGCTTGGAATTGCCTTGGGAATTACTGCATATTATCCTTTGGCAGTGTCCTTTACAGAGGGATCAGGTATTTCAACTACTGATGTATCTGAGTTATATTCAGTGCCACTGGGATTAGATTTTCTTGTGGGAGCAGATATAAATATTTTGCGATTGGGCTTTTTGTCCTTCCCTCTAAACGTGGGAGTACATTCCAAGGTTGACTTTTACGAAGCTGGTCCCAAGCTGAATATGGGACTTGCAGGAACGGTCGGAGGACAGCTCAATTTGGGGCCTTTGGGACTGTTTGCTCGTGCCCAGATTTCTTATGATTTTTATGGTACCCAGTATATTAAGGGTGAAGGATGGAATGGTGGAAAGATGAATCACTGGGGAATCCAGCCTCAGATTGGTGTAAACTTCTCCTTCTAATTACTTGTTTGACTATTGATAATCCATGAAGTACACTGAATCCTAGACACAGGAGGTAAGGTGCTTTTATGGATTATTTTATGTTGAAGAAAGATGAGTTGACTACCAATTCTCGCATTCCCATTGTGATCCTTGGTGACGCTGGGGAAGTGTTTTACGAAATGGCTTTGGATATGATTAACCACATCAAGGCCAATAATGCAGCTGGCAAGGAGACTGTGTTTATTTGTCCAGTGGGGCCGGTAGGACAATATCCCATCTTTGTGCGACTGGTAAATGAGCAAAAAGTGAGTTTAAAAAATGTTTGGTTTTTCAATATGGATGAATATCTTACTGATGAAGGTACCTACATTGACATTGACCATCGGCTGAGCTTCCGTGGCTTTATGAATCGTACCGTGTACAACCAGATTCTGCCAGAACTGGTAATGCCT
>JAGCMR010000114.1 GCA_017646305.1 Spirochaetaceae bacterium | reverse complement strand
CAGGGCAAGTTTCTGGAAAAATTATCCAGAACAGGGCCTTTTTCGGAGTGTTGGTGGAATACATATCACTTGATTCTATACCTCATTTTGCTGATTGTAGCCCCTTGGTAACAGGTTTAGGCTACGTACTTGTGGATCTTAAGGTTGTACCTCAAAATGGTTCAATCAAAGTAACAGCTGTCATTACAAAACCTGCTGGTGATTCTGGTACCATTGGTGTTAACGATTGTGCCCGTGTCCACCGTGCCCTGCTTCCTCGTCTTGAGGCAGTTTTAGATTCCCAAGATATTTATATGGAAGTTGCTTCCCCTGGAATGGAGCGGCTTATAAAGAACCCTGCCGAATTCGCCTTGTTTACAGGGCGTTACGTTCGTGTGTGGGATAGTCAGATTACGGATTGGGTAGCTGGAAAGATTCTTTCTTCTGACCACCAGTCTATAACAATGGAGCTCGTTGGAGCAGTGGATGCTGAACAAGCTGAACTGGCTCAGGATGAACCTGTACAAGTACAGGCTGTACAAGTACAGGCTGTACAAGTACAGACAATTCCTTACCAACGAATATCAAAAGCAAAATTATTACAGTTAGGAGGCTAGGCATGTCCTCTCAGATGGCAGAAGCGATACGCCAGTTGATTCAAGAAAAGGGACTTCCCGAGAAAGCAGTTCTTACTATGATCGAAGATACATTGAAGGCTGCTTATAAGCGTGAATTCGGTACTAATGAAAATGCTATTGTAGAATTCGCAGAAGATTTGTCGGAAGTGTATCTGTATTCCAAGAAGATTGTAGTTGATGGTGTCTACGATCCCGCTATTGAAATCGAGTTAGAGGATGCCCTAAAGCTCAATGCCGATGCAGAAATCGGAGATGAAATCGTACTCCCTGTAGATCCCAAGAGCTTTGGACGTTCCATTGTTCAAACTGGAAAGCAAACTGCTCACCAGTCCTTGTCAGAGATCCAAAAGGACAGACTCTACGCTGAGTTCAAAGACAAGGTTGGAGAGGTAATGGTTGGTTACTTCCAGCGTGAGGATATGCGGGAAGGCAAAAATAAGGGAACCATCTATGTTGATTTAGGCAAGGTAGAAGGGATTTTACCTAAGCGTAATCAATCTCCACGGGAGCGATACGAAAAGAACGATAGAATTCGTGCCATCGTTACCGAGGTAAAGAAGACAAATTCTAAGGGTGGACCTGGCTTGCAGCTGGTATTGTCTCGTACTGATCCAGAGTTTGTTCGAAAAATTATGGAGCAGGAAATCCCTGAAACCTACGACAAGACTGTGGAAATCTACAAGATTGTTCGTGAGCCTGGCTATCGTACCAAGGTAGCAGTATATTCCCACCGAGAGGATATTGATCCTGTTGGAGCCTGTGTTGGTCAGAAGGGTGTTCGTATTCAGTCCGTTATTCGCGAGCTGGACGGGGAGAAAATCGACATTTTGAAGTTTGATCCCGATCCAGCAGAATTTATCAAGAATGCTTTGTCTCCTGCAGAAGTTACCACTGTAATGATTCTTGATGCAGACAAGCGTCAGGCCTTGGCCTGTGTGCCAGAAAGTCAGTTCTCCTTGGCAATTGGTAAGCAGGGCTTGAATGTTCGCTTGGCTAATCGCTTGGTGGACTGGAACATTGACGTAAAGACTGACGATGAGTATGAGGAGTGTTCTCAGCTCATTGCTGAATCTCGCAAGGCAGCTGAAAGCCTGTTTATTCAGGAAGATGATACTATTTCAACCCTAGAAGAGTTGCCTGGTGCAGATCAGACTGTGGTAGCCTTGCTGAAGGAAAAGGGTATTGTAGATATTGGTCAGTTCTTGGATGCTCAAGAAAGCGGTTCTTTGTCTGAAATCGAAGGCTTGTCTGCTGAAAGTATCTCCGCCTTGGAGAGTCTGATTAATGCAGAGGTTGAATTGGTAGAGGATGAATCAGCTGTTGCAGATGAAGTTGTAACAGAGGAAGAATTCGTGGCAGAGGATGATAGTGAAGAAGAATATCGTTGTCCTGAATGTAATGCCAAAATTACAATCGATATGACAGCTTGTCCAAATTGTGGTATCGGTCTTAGCTTTGAGGTTGTGGACGAGGAATAGGATAGAATATGGCGGATGATACAGAAAAGAAACCAAACGAAGTGGAAAACAAACCAAAGGTTAAGTTAATTAAGAAAAAGAACGATGTGCCTCAAGCTTCTCAGGAGCCAGAAAAAACTCCTGCTAGTACAGGTACTCAGAGTTCTGGTACACAAAGTGCTGGTGCAAGTGCTCCTGTAAAGGCTGTAGAGCCTAAGTCAAATGCAGCTACCACCTCTGAACGAAAGAAGGTAGTGGTAGTTAAGAAAAAGAGTCCTGCACCACAGCAGCAGGGAAAGCAGGAGGCTCCTAAAAGTGCTTCTGCCAGTACCCATACAAATGGAGCTACAGCTACACCTGTTGAATCATCCGCTATAAATTCACAGGTAAAGGAAGCTCCTGCTGCTTCTAAGCAGAGGGACGGTGGTGGAGATCAGGCTGTAGCACAAAAGCCAAAGCCAAAACCAACTACTTTTGAGCTGAGTCCCAGTCGACCTAATGTAAAGGCTGGAAATCTTTCAGATAAGCCTCGTGGAGGCGGTTACAATAGAGGCCACCGAGACGGCAATTATCAGCGCCGTGATGGAGGTTTTTCTGGTGCTCAGGCTCGTGAGGGCTTCCAGAATCGTCAGGGTGGTTATAATCGCCAGGGCGGACTGGGTGGCTACAATCGTGGTCAGGGAGGCCAGGGCGGTCAGGGCGGATACAATCGTCAGGGTGGTCAGGGCGGTCAAGGTGGTTATAACCGAGGTCAAGGTGGCTATAATCGCCAAGGCGGTCAGGGCGGTGGTTTTAATCGTCAAGGTGGCCAAGGTGGACAGGGTGGATTTAATCGTGGACAGGGGAGACCTGGATTCGGTGGCCCTCGTCCCGGTGGATTTGGTGGCGGTGCTCCTGCTCCCATGGAGGAGGCAAAGAAGGTTCCCGCCAAAAAGACCTTCAAGGGAAAGAAGCCTGTTTATCGCAAGGATCGTGAAGACGAAAACTTCTTTGAAGATAGAAACCAGAAGAAAAAGCAGGCCGCTTCTGCCAGTGCCGTTCCAGCATCCATCGAAATTATGGAGACAATCTCCGTATCCGACTTGGCAAAGAAGATGAACCTGAAGGCTTCTGAAATCATTGCCAAGCTCATGTCCATGGGAATGATGGTTTCCATTACCCAGTCTATTGATGCAGATACTGCCACCTTGTTGGCTTCTGAATACGATTGTGATGTTCATATCATTAGCTTGTATGACGAGACTGTTATCGAAAGCGATACTGGTGCAGAGGGAGACTTTGATGTTCGACCTCCTGTTGTTACTATCATGGGTCACGTTGACCATGGTAAGACAAAGACCTTGGATGCCATTCGCAGTACCCGTGTTGCAGAAGGTGAGTTTGGTGGAATTACCCAGCACATTGGTGCCTATATGGTGGAAACAGACAAGGGACGCATTACCTTCTTGGATACTCCTGGTCACGAAGCATTTACCATGATGCGTGCCCGTGGTGCCAAGATTACCGATATTGTTGTTCTGGTGGTTGCTGCCGATGACGGTGTTATGCCCCAGACAATCGAAGCTATTAACCACGCCAAGGATGCTCAGGTTCCCATCATTGTTGCAGTGAACAAGGTGGACAAGCCTGAGGCAAATCCCGACCGTGTAAAGACTCAGCTTTCTGATTTGGGACTGGTTCCAGAGGATTGGGGTGGAGACACTCAGTTTGTTCACATCAGTGCCTTGAAAAAGGAAGGTTTGGAAGACTTGCTGGATGCAATTCTCTTGCAGGCTGAAGTTTTGGAGCTTAAGGCTACCTGGAACTGCCGTGCTGAAGGAAAGATTATTGAATCTCGTGTTGACCATGGTCGTGGTGTTGTGGCTACTGTTATTGTGGAGCGAGGAACTCTTTCTACTGGAGACCCCTTCGTTGCAGGTATTTATTCTGGCCGTGTTCGTGCCATCTTCAACGATCGTGGAGAAAAGATTAAGGAAGCAACTCCCAGTATGCCAGTTGAAATCCTTGGTATGGAATCCATGCCCAACGCTGGTGACCCCTTCCAGGTAACTGATACCGAAAAGACTGCTCGTTCTATTTCTTCCAAGCGTCAGGAATTGAAGCGCTTTGAAGATGCTAAGAGTGTACGCAAGGTTACCTTGGACAATCTTTACGACACCATCGATGCTGGTGGAATTATGGAGCTGAAGGTTATCATCAAGGCCGATGTACAGGGTTCTGCAGAAGCCCTCAAGTCCTCCTTGGAAAAACTTTCTACCAGAGACATTCGGTTGGTGGTTATCCACTCATCTGCTGGTGCCATCAACGAAAGCGACGTTATGTTGGCTGCTGCTGACTCCAACGCCATTATCATCGGATTTAACGTTCGACCCACTCCCAAGGCAAAGATT
>JAGCMR010000113.1 GCA_017646305.1 Spirochaetaceae bacterium | reverse complement strand
CCTACCTCAGATTTTCCACTTTATTGGAGCAATTTCTGGTTCTGGTACCGTGCCTGGTAGTGTATTTTCTCCCATGCATTTACCTGTAATTTTAGTGGGTCTTTTAGCTGGTCCTTTGGCTGGAGGCTTGGCTGGCCTCTTTTCTCCCGTAGTAAGTCATTTTATTAGTGGAATGCCAGGTGCCATGATGGTTCCCTTGATGATGGCAGAATTAGCTGGTTATGGCCTTATTGCAGGTCTTCTGTGTAATGTTCGACTGCCAAGTGTTGTAAAGGTGCTGATTGCTCAAATTGGTGGTCGCCTTGTGTATGCCGCTGCAATTCTTGTGGCAGTTCATGCTTTTGGCAAGACAAACTTTTCTGTTTCTTCAATTACACCATCTGTTATAGCAGGACTTCCCGGTCTTTTGCTCCAGTGGGCTTTTATCCCTCTTATTATTTATCGCGTTAATGGGCGTAAATAAAGGAGTTACGCATGACACTATCTTTTGAATATGGCCATGGCATGATGGATGCCCAGCTTCCTGATAACACTGACATCTTTATTCCCGGCGAAACAGTGGCAGATCCTCCGTGCATTCCTGAAGCTGAATTAGAAGAGCGAACCCTCCAGTCCCTGCGGAATCCCATCGGTATGGAGCCCCTTTCCAAGCTGGCTAAAAAAGGCTCCAAGGTTACCATTGTATTCCCAGACCGAGTAAAGGGTGGAGAGCAGGCTACTTCCCACAGAAAAATTTCCATCAAGCTGGTGCTGCAGGAATTGTATGCTGCTGGCGTAGAAAAAAAGGATATCCTGCTGATTTGCTCCAACGGTCTCCATCGTAAAAATACTGAACAAGAAATCCTTGGTGTTCTGGGGCGGGAGCTTTTTGATGAGTTCTGGCATTGTGGTCAAATCGTCAATCATGATAGCGAAGACTACGACCATCTGGTGGATTTAGGTACTACCCAGCGTGGGGATTCCGTTCTCATGAACAAGTACGTGTATGAAAGCGACGTGGCAATTCTGATTGGTCATGTTCAGGGAAATCCCTACGGTGGCTATTCTGGTGGCTACAAGCATTGTGCCACAGGAATTACTCACTGGCGCTCCATCGCTTCTCATCACGTTCCCAGCGTTATGCACCGCAAGGACTTCACCCCTGTTAGTAACACCTCCCTCATGCGCACCAAATTCGATGAAATTGGCCAGCACATGGAAAATGCCATGGGAAAAAAATTCTTCTGTTGTGATGCAGTTCTAGACACTAAATCTCGTCAGATTGAAATTTTCTCTGGCTATGCTGGAGAGATGCAGGCCCTTTCCTGGAAGGTTGCCGATAAGCGAACCTATGTTCACTTTGCGGAGAAAAAATACGACGTCCTAGTGTTTGGAATGCCCCAGTTCTTCCACTATGGAGAAGGAATGGGAACTAATCCCATTATGCTGATGCAGGCTCTTTCTGCTCAGGTTATTCGCCACAAGCGTATTATGAGCGATCGCTGCGTTATCATTTGTTCTTCTATTTGTAATGGTTATTTCCACGACGAGTTGTGGCCCTATACCCGCCAGATGTACGACATGTTCCAAAAGGATTACATGAACACTCTGCCAGACATGAATCGCTATGGTGAGTATTTTGCCACCAATGAGGAATACATTCGTCAGTATCGCTATTGCAATGCCTTCCATCCCTTCCACGGTTTTTCCATGATTTCCTGCGGTCATATTGCAGAGATGAATACCTCTGCTATTTACATCGTAGGTGCCCAAGAGCCTGGAATTGCCAGAGGTATGGGGCTTAAAACACGAGCCACCTTTGAAGAGGCTTTGGAAGATGCCAAGAAAAAATATGTGGGAGATAATCCCAATATTTTGGCCCTGCCAAGAGCCTTCAAAACTGCGGCAGTGCACTTGTGCATGAAGAATGGCACTCCAGAAGCCATTTCACTTCCCAATCATCCCTGCTGCGGCTAGTGTTGCGGTAAATCGTCCCAAGGAGTATCATGTATTTTATGAACACATTCAAAACAATTCAACCAGAAGAACTTTCTGCAAATGCCTTTTCCACCATCGGAAAAGATTGGATGCTGATTACTGCCGAAATTGACGGCAAGGCAAATACTATGACTGCTTCTTGGGGTGGCTTGGGAGTACTGTGGAACAAAAATGTTGCATATATCTTCATTCGGCCCCAGCGGTACACAAAGGAATTTGTGGATGGTTCTACCCATCTTTCCCTTTGTGTACTGGATGAAAAATTCCGTAAGGAATTGACCTATCTTGGAACCGTTTCTGGCCGAAATGAAGCAAAGATAGAAAAAGCTGGATTCACCATTTGTCATCAAGATGGTGTGCCTTATTTTGACCAATCCAAGATTGTCTTGGTTTGTCGTAAGCTTTTTTGTCAACAATTAGACCCCAACTGCTTTGTAGACACAACCATTGAACCTAAGGTGTATCCCAATAAGGACTATCATTTTATGTATGTCTGTGAAGTGGAAAAAATAATGATAAAGTAACGGTAGTTTTAATAGAGGGGACGCTTGCCCCCTTTGACTTTAACTGTTCTCAAAACTAGGATGTAAGTCTCTACTAATTAAATTTGATTGATTACAGATTTGAAAATAATTTCATTTTTTTCTTGCATTTTTAAACAACCAATGATAGACTGGTAAAAGACATAATTATTATTTCTTCGCGAATATTTCGAGTGAATCGCAAATATAGGAGGTAAGAAGATATGAATATTCTTGTTTGTATCAAACAAGTTCCGGACACAACAGAAATTAAAATCGATCCGGTAAAAAACACCCTTATCCGTGATGGTGTTCCTAGCATTGTGAACCCTTTTGACACATATGCATTGGAGTCTGCTGCACGCATTAAGGATAACAATCCCGATGCTAAGATTGTAGTTGTTACAATGGGTCCCCCTCAGGCTGAAAAGGCTCTGAGAGAGTGTCTTGCTATTGCTGCTGATAAGGCTTATTTGGTTACAGACCGTGCCTTTGGTGGTTCTGATACCTTGGCAACAAGTTATGTTCTCCGCAAGACAGTAGAAAAGCTGGAAGCCTTGGAAGGAAAGTTTGATGCAATTTTCTGCGGAAAGCAGGCTATCGATGGTGACACAGGACAGGTTGGTCCTGAGTTGGCTGAGTGGCTTGATCTTCCCCAGGTAACAAACTGCTGGGAAGTTGAAGTTGCTGGAGATAGCTTTAAGGCAAAGAAGCAGACTGATGATGGATTTGAAATCATCGGAGTTAAGATGCCTTGTCTTATTACCTATACACAGCCCGCATGGGAAGTTCGCTATCCCAACATCAAGAGAAAGTTGGCTGCTAACAAGGCCGAAGTTCCACAGATCACTGTAGCTGATTTGGCTGATGTTGAAGAAGTTCGCCTCGGATTGAATGGTTCTCCTACAAAGGTTAAGAAGAGCTTTGTTCCTCCCAAGCGAGAAGGCGGAATCAAGATTGAAGAAGAGACACCAGAAGAAGGTGCAAAGAAGCTGTTCAAGATGTTGAACGATGCCAGCATTATCTAAGGAAGGGGAGAATAGAGTATGAAATGCAATAAAACTAACGATCTTTGGGTAATTGTTGAGACAAACGAGGACGGTTCCGCAAAGAATGTGGGCTTGGAGTTGTTGACTCCCGGTAGAATGATGGCTCAGAAGCAGGGCGGAAAGCTGGTTGCACTGGT
>JAGCMR010000013.1 GCA_017646305.1 Spirochaetaceae bacterium | reverse complement strand
TAATGGGACGGACGGTGTTTCATTATGCCGCCATAAACCAAGATTCCAGCATTTATGAAT
Source organism: Spirochaetaceae bacterium (assembly GCA_017646305.1). The sequence continues at coordinate 4,336 of JAGCMR010000013.1, read as the reverse complement.
GGCTCAAGGAGCAGGAGGCTTATAGTCATCTTAATGTGGAAGACGAGTCAGAACATAATCCTGAATATTATCGCCAGCATCCAGAGGATTTTTAGGAGGAATCATGGGAGCATTTATAGGAGGACTCAGAGGAGCCCTCAAGCACATAGAGACCGTAGTTTTTACCATAAAGAAGACTGGATTTCGACTTTCCCGCAGTATGGAGTTTGATGTAGCCTTGGAGTATCTTCAAAAATTGCTGCATCTTGATGAGTCTACCACCATTGTCTTTTCTTTTTTCTTCTATATGTATTACGACAATAATGAACGGGCTATAACCCTTTCTCAAATCTCTAACTTTTCTGGCTGCTCACCCTTAGTAACCTTGCTGTTTGTGCCAGAATACAACACCCTCAAAGAATTAGGCTTTATAGAGGTGGTTGCTCTTCCCGCCAATGAAAATACCTCCTACGGAGAATTTTTCAAGATTCCTTCTGATGTGGAGCGTTTCATTTGTAGCGACGGTAAGGAGTCTCGTCTGGGGGGCTTGTCAAACCACAAGGATTCTAAGCTGGTATTTCCAGACAAGATTCGTGAGCGGGAGCTATTCTACAGTACCAAGGTGGCAGAGCAGGTGGATAAGCTGGCTTCATCCTTGCAGGAGGAAAATCTTTCGGGGATTCAAAAGCGGCTTGCCGAGCACAAAATGCCTGTGGGAATTTCTGCCATCCTCTACGGTGAATCAGGTACAGGAAAGACTGAGACGGTGTATCAGATTGCTCGTAAGTCGGGGCGGCCTGTTTTTCATGTAAACATTGGAGACATTCTCAGTGAATGGCATAATGCCACAGAGAAAAAGTTGGGAGAGCTATTTGTGCAATACCAGAAGATGGTGGAACAATGTCGTTCCCAAAAGGAGCCCATACCCATCTGTTTGTTCAACGAGGCAGACGTTATCTTTGGCCGCCGCTTAAATCCGCCACGGCAAGGGGTGGAAATTTCAGAAAATCGTACCCAAAACATCTTGCTGGAACAAATGGAGCGTATGGAAGGCATTTTGATTGCCACCACCAACATGGAGGGGAATCTTGATGATGCCTTTAGTCGCCGTTTTTTGTTCAAGATAAAGCTAGAAAAGCCTGATTTGCAGGTACAAAAAAAGATTTGGCGAGACAAACTAAACTGGCTTTCCGACGAGTCTGCCCACAAGCTTGCTGACTCCTATCATTTTAGCGGTGGTGAAATTGATAACATTGCCAAAAAAGCCATTATGGAAGAGATTTTGCGGGGCAAGCCTGCCACTATTGGGGACTTGGAGGAATACTGCAAGGTAGAAAAGCTTGGAAAATCTGGCTCCACACGACCTGTGGGCTTTGGTAGCTAAAGACTGCTGGTGCTAGAACGAAAGGATAAAATCACAATAAAAAAAGAGGAAGGCCTTCCTTCCTCTTTTTTGTGGGGTAGGGGAATGTCCACTACCGTAAAATATCGACGTTTTTCAGGGGAATGGTGGTGTTGGTGGCATTAGGGAGGCGAGCCTGCACTAAATCCTTAAAGCTATAGGCTACATTAACCCAGTCTCCCTTCTTGATATTCTTGAACTTGGCATTCTTACCATCAGTAAAGGGTGTTTGCAATCCAGTAATTGCATCTTGAATCATAATTTGAGTTTCTTCAGTTACGGTAAAGGTTGTGTTCTTACCATCTGTTCCCACCAGCACAATGGTTAGGTTGTCCTTGTTTGTCTCAAGAATCACTCCCACCTTTGTCTGGATGGTGGCAGCTGTAGCCTTTTCGCCCAAGCTTGTACTGGACTGGTTCCACCACTGAGAAACCACATCTCCTGCCTCTGAAGCTGTATGCTTTAGGTCTTGTCCCAAGGTGCCTAGTGCCTGCTTAAAGTCCTCCATGGAACCAGGGCTACTAGTATCCTTACTCTGAGCAATTACCGTAGCAGCACTAAAAATTAACAGGGCCAAAGCCAATGCACATAATTTCTTTGTTGTTGTCTTCATAAAAACCTCCAACGTGATTCACGGTATATCCCACTAAAAGCAATGTCTAGAGGATATGTTCAATCTATACTATTAATAAGTTTTTTTCTAGTCAGTAGTTACAACGCTCTCTCCCCTTACCTTGACCTTGCTTCTTTCTTTCTATATTATTGAAGTTGTTTTAGTCAGATTAAAGTTAAGGAGTGATTGGGAAATAGCCCTTCCCATATCTCCGTGGAGATAAATATGGTTGCAGAAGCAAAAAAAATTACGATTCTTGATTCTACCCTGCGGGACGGAGCCCAGGGAGAAGGTATTAGCTTTTCAGTACAGGATAAAATTCATATTGTAAAGGCTCTCGATGAGCTTGGTGTCGCCTACATCGAAGCGGGAAATCCTGGCTCCAATCCCAAGGACTTGGAGTTCTTTCAGGAAATACAGAAGATTCAGCTTAAAACTGCCAAGGTTGTAGCCTTTGGTGCAACTCGCCGCAAGGATGTTTCCTGTGCCGAGGATGCCCAGCTCCAAAGTCTCTTGGCTGCCAATACAGAAACGGTAGTTATCTTTGGTAAGTCTTGGGATTTTCAGGTAACAGATATCTTAAAGGCAACCTTGGAAGAAAATCTTGAAATGATTCGTGATACCGTAGCCTACCTAAAAGGTCAGGGACGTCAGGTAATTTACGATGCAGAGCATTTCTTTGATGCTTGGAAGGCTAATAAGGAGTATACCATCCAGACTCTGGAGGCAGCGGTGGCTGGTGGTGCCTGTGCACTTGCTCTGTGTGACACAAAGGGAGGCTCCTTGCCTCTGGAGGTGTTGGATATTGTGCGGGAGGTGGTTGCCCGCTTTGGTCAGCAGGCAGAAATTGGTATTCACTGTCACAATGATGGGGAACTGGCAGTGGCTCTTTCCCTTATGGCAGTGGAAGGTGGTGCTGTCCACGTTCAGGGAACCTTGCTGGGCTTTGGTGAGCGAACAGGAAACGCTAACCTTGCTTCCATCATAGCAAACCTGGAGCTGAAGATGGGCTATCGCTGTTTGCCAGAGGGAAATCTGGCTATGCTCACACCCCTTGCCAAGCGAGTGGCAGAAATTGCTAATATTAAGGTATTTGCTGGCTTGCCCTTTGTGGGAAGCAGTGCCTTTGCCCATAAAGCTGGAATGCATATTGATGCAGTGACAAAAAATCCCTTTGCCTACGAGCATATTCCACCAGAAAGTGTTGGTAATGATCGTGTTTTCTTAATGAGTGAGGTGGCAGGTCGTTCCACCATTATCGAAAAGATTCGTCGCTTTGATTCTTCTATTAATAAGAACAATCCTGTGGTAGGAGAAATTGTCAAGAAGATGAAGGAATTGGAGCATGCTGGTTATCAGTTTGAAGGTGCAGAAGGCAGCTTTGAGCTTTTGGTGCGAAAAAGCATCGGTAAGTATCAGCCCTTCTTCCATCTGCACTACTACAAGACCATTGGAGAAAAGCCACCACTAGAAGAAACTCTCTGTTCCTTTGCCCAGCTGAAAATCGAAGTGGACGGTCAGATTGAGATTACTGCTGGAGAAGGTGACGGTCCTGTTCATGCTCTTGATACCGCCCTGCGAAAGGCCTTGGAGCGGTTCTATCCTGCAGTTTCTCATATCCGCCTTACAGATTATAAGGTTCGTGTTCTGGACTCTAGGTCTACCACTGCTTCAAAGGTGCGTGTTCTTATTGAAAGCTCCGACGGAACTGATACCTGGTCTACGGTGGGTGTATCCTCTGACATTTTGGAGGCTTCTTGGATTGCCCTGGTAGACTCCTTTGAATACAAGCTTATTAAGGATATTGAGCGACGTTTTAAGAGCTTTTTGTAGGCTTAAATCTTGACAGAAAATCGACTTTCTGATAGGATATTTGAACTATCGATTTTCGATATAACGGGCAATAGCGCAGTTGGTTAGCGTGCAAGTCTGGGGGACTTGAGGTCCCGGATTCGAATTCCGGTTGCCCGATCAAAGAGATACACTTTCTGAGTGTATCTCTTTTTTTTTGTTTTTGATATTTAACCCTTTACTTCTTCATAGAATAGTGTATAATTATTACGAGAGAGTTTAAAAATTATGTGTAATAAGGGTTGTAATTGTGTTAAAAATTGAATATCGATCTCAGGGAGCTTTCCATGGAAAATAAGCTGGAACGAGAGCAGCTTTTTTCAGTTTATTCTGAAACGCTGTCGTTTCTTCATAAAAGTTTTAACGATTATTTTTATATACTCGATTTTGAAACTGGAAAAATTAAGTTTTTTGGTGATATTGCAGAAAAGTATGACCTTCCTGTAGACGAAGATAATTATTGCTCCGTAGATGATTGGTGTGCTATCGTG
>JAGCMR010000112.1 GCA_017646305.1 Spirochaetaceae bacterium | reverse complement strand
GTCAGCATGCCTACGAGCAAGGAGAAGAGAATTCCTCCTAAAAGACGTATTACAAAAAGTGCTACAATGGTGATGATGTAGGCTGTTTTCTGGGTCATGAAGGTGTTCCGTCCACGGAAGATACCTGCCAGTTTATACACCACAGGATTTAAGGTGCTGTCGAGGCTATACCACAAGGAATTGCCACTTTTGCTTAAAAAGAGGGCTACAAGACGAATAATCAGCAGGATGATGAGAAAGCCTATAACAGAAGAAATGAGTGACCAAAACACGGAAACTATAGAGGCAAAAATATATCCCACTCCAAAACGTCCAGTTAGAGCAATATTGGAAAAAATATTGGAAACTGCCACTAAAAGTCCCAGTGATAGGATGGGGCTAAAGTCAATGCTTCCAAATCGAAGAAATCTGAATCTACGGAAATAATTCATGTAAGGATCACAGGCAGTGGCCATAAAATGACCAAACTTGGAGTAATTTAGGCTGGGAATCCAAGTGAGAATGATTCTCACAAAGCACATCATAGCATAGAGACTAAGGGCTGCTGCCAACAAACTAAAAATGATCATGGTACACTCCTGATTTATCCTGATGTAAGGAAGATTATTCTTTCCACACTTGGTTCACCATAGGCTGCATTTCCAATTCTTGTATAAAATCATCTGAACTAGAAACCTTTAACATGGGGTTTGCCCTAATTATTTGATGTCCAGAGGGTGTGTCTATATGAAAATATACACAAGAATTACCTTCAGAGCCAAATAGATAATCACGTAATTTATACATTTGTTGTTCTTCCTTGAGGGTAGAATCGATTTTGATGTGGATATCCCAGTTTACTTTATGCTTGAGGTTGTTTATGTCCAATATTTCATCCACCAAGAAAGATGGGGTATCACCACGACCTTTATCCACCTTTCCAGACAAGGCTACTATCATGTCGTCTGCAAGATTGCTTCGTTGTAGCTCCCAGATTTTTGGGAAGAAGGTGATTTCGATTTCTCCATCCATATCCTCTAGCTTGCCAAAGGCCATGGCAGCTCCCTTCTTGGTGACAATGGGACGCAAGTCTTTTAGCTGACCAAGGATAGTATATTGCTTGTCACTTTGAGAACGCTCCATAGTGGTAGCTGTTAAGGTACAGGCATTTTTAATCAATTCCTTGTAATCATCTAAGGGGTGACCGGATACATAACAGCCAATACATTCTTTTTCCAGTGTCAGTAAATCTTGGTGTGGTATTTCATCCACGATATTGAATTCAAAGTCTACAAACTCCTTTTCACCAGAATCTTCAAAGAGGCTGATTTGTCCAAACTTGCTATTTGCCTGCCTTGCCTCATTGTAACTCATGGCTTCTTCCATGTTAGCTAGTAGGGTGGCTCGGTTGGTACCTAGCTTGTCAAAGGCTCCCGTCTTTATAAGAACCTCTACTACTTTTTTGTTAATGTCAGTGCTGGGAACACGGTCTAGCATATCCATAAAGTCCTTGTAGGGACCGTTCTTTTCCCGCTCTTGAATAATGGCATCAGCAGCGGCTTCACCCATGCCCTTGATTCCCATAAGACCAAAAACAATTTCCCCATCCACCACGTCAAAGTAGCGGCTAGAGCGATTAATGTCGGGAGGTAATATGGTCAATCCCATGGAACGACCTTCCTGCATGTAGGCGGGAAGCTTGTCTGCACTGGTGATTTCGTTGGTTAAGTTGGCGGCAATGAATTCAGCGGGAAAGTTTGCTTTTAGATAGGCAGTGCGGTAGGCTACAATGGAGTAGGCTGCAGCGTGGCTCTTGTTAAATCCATAGCCTGCAAAAGGAACCATGATTTCAAAAATGTCGTCGGCGTGCTGGGCCTCAAAGCCATTTTTTACAGCTCCTTCTATAAACTTGCTCTTTTCTGCCGCCATTACCTCGGCCTTCTTTTTTCCCATGGCACGACGAAGCATATCTGCCCCACCAAGGCTATAGCCTGCAATTCGCTGGGCTACCTGCATAACCTGCTCCTGATACACCATAACACCGTAGGTTTCTTCCAAAATGTCCTTGAGGCAGGGATCAGGATACTTGATTTTGCTCGGATCAAATTTTCCTTCGATGTAGTTGGGGATATAGTCCATGGGGCCTGGTCGGTACAGGGCGTTCAAGGCAACGAGGTCTTCCAGACGGCTGGGCTGGGCTTGTCGAAGAATTTTCTGCATTCCAGGACTTTCAAACTGGAATACTGCCGCCGTCTGGCCTGCACAGAACAGCTCAAAGGTTTTCTTGTCGTC
>JAGCMR010000111.1 GCA_017646305.1 Spirochaetaceae bacterium | reverse complement strand
CTTTGATCGAATGTTAATTCACAGTGCTATTCGCAACAACATGACAATCCTTTCTTGTGACAGGTGGTTTAAAGAATACAAAGCTCAGGGGCTCCAACTCCTGTGGTAAATTCCTCCTTTACTGCAAATTTTCAAAAAAAAATTTGCATTCTACGGGAAGCACCCACTATCCTTTAGTGCAGGTGGTATAAACATGAACAATTCAACAGAAAAATATATCAGTGTCCATGAAACAGATCCCGGCCCCATGGGCTGGATGCAGGGCTTTCCCCCTGCCAAAGACAAGGTGCTGTCTGCTGCCGACGGCTCCTTCTTTACCTTTCCCGCCCTGCGGTACAGTGTAAACCACATGAGGGAATTCATTCCCACACGGGAGGTTCCCTGCAACAAGGAAAAGAATGGTGCCCACAAATTCCACGTAAAGCCCATGAAGGAACTCGACACCATTCCCTTCATTCCCTGGAAGGAAACAAATCCCATCACCTGGGCTGAATCTCTGGAAAAAAACTTTACCGATGGAATCATCATCCTGCATCGTGGTCACATTGTATACGAGCGGTACTTTGCAGGGTTAACTCCTAGGGGGCACCACGCCGCCATGTCCGTAAGCAAGTCCGTGGCAGGCTTACTGGCATCGATCTTGATTGCAGAGGGTAAGCTTGATGAACACCGCACCGTAGCAAGCTACATCCCAGAGCTAGAAGCTTCTGGCTTTGGAGATGCCACAGTAAAGCAGGTTCTGGAAATGACCACAGCCATTCAGTTTACAGAAAACTACGACGATCCCAATTCCGACATTTGGAAATTCTCCCAGTCTGGAAACATCTTCCGAGGCTCCAACTATAACGGCCCCAGCTGTTACTATGAATATCTTCCCCTAATAAAGAAAAATCCCGCCCACGACCACGGTGAAGTCTTTGGCTACAAGACAGCCAACACCGCCGTACTTGGTTGGATTATTAGTCGAGTTACAGGCAAAGGCTTGGCCCAGCTCCTTTCCGAAATGATTTGGCAACCCATGGGAGCTGCCAACGATGCCTACTACCAGCTTGACCCAGCAGGAGTCGCCTTTGCTGGTGGTGGCTTGAACATGAACCTGCGGGATATGGCCCTGCTGGGAGAATTACTGCGGTGCCATGGAAAACTGAACGGTGTCCAGATTATTCCCAAGAAGGCAGTACAGGAAATCACAAAAGGTGGCGACACCTGCGCCTTTGCAAAAAGCAAGGAATATCCCGCTTTGAAAGGCTGGAGCTACCGCAATATGTGGTGGATTACCCATAACCATCACCAAGCATACATGGCCAGAGGTGTTCACGGACAGGCCATTTACATTGATCCTGTGGCAGAGATGGTGATAGCGAGGTTCGCCTCCAATCCCCTTTCCTCCAACAAATATATTGATCCCCTATCCCTTCCTGCTTACGAGGCAGTAGCAAACTATCTATTAGGTTGCTAAGGGCCCGAAGCTCCACCCCATTAGCTTCACCCAACTGCCGGCCTGAACTGTGTTTTCACCAGATGCTTCTGGAAAAAATGGTTTTGGTGTGCTACACTGATTGCCATGGAAAATACAGCTCAGGCTTTTAGTTTT
>JAGCMR010000110.1 GCA_017646305.1 Spirochaetaceae bacterium | reverse complement strand
GCGGAAATTACGCCATGTATTGAATTAATAAAGTCCATAATCACCAGTCTATCATATTTTACTTGTCCATGCCACAGGGAAAGGCAACTTGACTCAGAGCCTTGTCCTCCATCACTGCTTGATAAAATCTATATCCACCAGCAAAATTATAGGCTTCAAATCCCAATCCTTCCAAAATGCGGGTGGCAATACAACTACGAAGACCACTTTGGCAAATCAGATACACAGGCTTTCCTGCTGGAACCTCCCCAATTCGTTCCCGAAGCTCATCTACAGGAATGTTGGTAAATCCTTCGATATGACCTTGACTAAACTCCTTTGGGGTACGAGTATCCAGCAAGGTAACACCCTTGTCCTGAAGTAGCCCTTCCAAGTCAGACAAATGCCATTGCTTAAGGCCCTTGGAGATGTTATCCACCATAAAGCCTGCCATATTCACTGGGTCTTTGGCAGAGGAATAGGGTGGTGCATAGGCAAGGTCAAGTTCCTTTAAATCTGTAGCCTTCATACCAGCATGGATAGCAGTGGCTAACACATCGATTCTCTTGTCTACCCCATCGTATCCCACAATCTGGGCTCCCAAAAGACGATAGCTTTCCTTTTCAAAGACCACCTTCATGGTCATGATCTTTCCACCAGGATAATAGCCCGCATGACTCATAGGTGAAAGAATCACGGTATCTACGGAAAGTCCATCCTTCTGTGCCTGCTTTTCGTTAATGCCAGTAGTGGCAGCTGTCATGTCAAAGAGCTTGATAATTGAGCTTCCCTGACTTCCATGATAGCGGCTATCTCCTCCACAAATATTATCTGCCACAATGCGTCCTTGCTTGTTGGCAGGTCCTGCCAGTGGAATCAGGGAGTCTGCTCCCGTTACAGCATGCTTTACCTGAACTGCATCTCCCACAGCATAGATGTCTTTTATAGAAGTTTCCATTCTATCATTTACGAGAATGCTCCCCTTTATACCGAGGGCAAGGCCAGCATCCTGAGCTAGGTGAGATTCTGGAGTTACGCCAATAGCCAGCACCACCATGTCTCCATGAATAGGATTTCCATCCTTCAGCAACACCGAAATTCCTTCAGCATCCTCTTGAAAGCCTGTTACCGAGGCTCCCAGTGCCAGCTTTATTCCATTTTTTCTCATTTGATTATGGATAAAAGCCGCCATATCAGCATCAAAGGGAGACAAGAGCTGAGGAGGTCGCTGGACAATGGTTACCTCCAGTCCTAGCTCCCGAAGATTTTCTGCTAGCTCCACTCCGATAAAGCCACCACCTACCATAACAGCGGAGCTCGGTTTGTGCTGGGTAACAAAATCCTTTATAGCAAAGGTATCTTCTACTGTCCGCAGGGTAAAAATCTTCTTGCTGTCCACCCCAGGTAATTCAGGCAGTACCGCCTTAGCACCGGGAGAAAGCAGGAGCTTATCGTAGCCTTCCTCAAAGGTTTCCCCTGTAACCAGATTCCGAACAGAAACCGATTTTTTTTCAGGATGGATGGCCACTACCTCATGTTGCACCTTCATGGTGATACGAAATCGCTTCCAAAAGCTTTCTGGAGTCTGGAGGGTTAAGTCCGCCTTATTCTGAATCACATCACCAATATAATAGGGCAAGCCACAGTTAGCATAGGAAATAAAGCCTGTCCGCTCAAACACAATGATTTCAGCCTGTTCATCAAGCCTACGAATTCGTGCAGCAGCTGTTGCACCACCAGCCACACCGCCTACAATTACAATTTTCATCTCTATCCTCCTTAATTACCTAATATATTGAAAATTTATTTTTCTTTCTGTGATTGTATCACCATATGGTACCTCGTGGTAACAGCAAAAAAGAACTTGACTCATTCCACTTCATAGATTATACTCAACTTATCAAACTTGGTCAAGTTGACTAACTTATTAAAATTACAGT
>JAGCMR010000109.1 GCA_017646305.1 Spirochaetaceae bacterium | reverse complement strand
ATTCCCGAATAACCTTCTTAGAAAAAATAGTAAACAGAGTAGAAACCGAAACCCCAATTTGATCGCAGAATTCTGTAAGTTGTCTTTTGTCTTCATCATCCAAAGTTACTGTAATGTTTGCCATATTCTCACCTCTCAAAAATAAAATTACACTGATATACACAGTATACCTGTGTAAAACTGTGAAGTCAATGTAATTTTCACCCTTTGACAGACACTTTAACTAAGAGTATTCTGATGCAAGGAGAAAATGATGCAAAAACTCAAAACTCACAACCAATTTTCTAACCTATGGATTCCGTTGGCTTTTCTATTCCTGAGCCTTACTAGCTGCGCCACCTCTATTCGTTTTCCTGTAGAACGCCCCGCAGAAATCGATTCCAAAGGAGCCACCTCTATTGCAGTCTTGCCATTTTCCTCTGGTAATATGAGACCCTTTTACTACAATCACAACTCCGATTCTAAGGTGATTGTAAATTACATCCAAGAACAATTCCAAAGTAAAATTCTTCGTTCAGGATTTTTTTCCCTCATTTCACCCCAAGGTCTTCCCAAAGATAGCAACCTAACTACAGCATCAGCCTACGACCTGTATATTCATGGCAACATTTACAATTTTTCCAACAATGTAGAAAAGATTCTCATAGAATCTGAAGACAAAAAAAAGAAGGAATATGTATTTAAGCGAAAAGTGAGTCTTTCTGTAAAATATCAGGTGGTTTATGCTCAAACCGAAGAGATTCTTTATTCAACAACACAACATATAGAAGAAGAAAGTAGTGAATATACCCATGCAAGTGATATTCCCAATTTCTTTTCCTTGGTGGAATACGATTTAAACAGCAGAATCAATTCCATTGTAAAAAAGCTGGCTCCCTACACCACCACAAGAAAGGTAGCCCTGCTAAAAAACAAGTCCAAGGATGAAGCCACTAAAGAAGCTATGAAAACTGCTCAACAGCTGGCAAAGGAAGGATTATATCCCCTAGCACAAAGGGCTTACATGGACATTTATGAACAGCAGGGACTTTTTGAAGCGGGCTACAATGCTGCTCGCCTTTTAGAAGCAACAGGTAAACTGAAGGAAGCAGAAGAACTCATGAGGCGACTCTCCCTTACAGTCAACAGTAAAGATGCTGTAAAAGCCTTGCAAGAGATTCAGCGAGAAATCCGCTATTCACAACGCCTTCACTACCAGAAACAAGCACGTAAGGCAGCTGCAGAAAAAACAAAAACCTCTGAGAAATAATCCCGGAGGTTTTAGCTACAAGTTAAGCCCTATCGTTTAATCAAGCGATTCAATCGCTTTACAAAGTCAGAAGGATTTTTCAGCTCGGCGCCGTCCACCAGCAATGCTTGATCCAGCAGCACATTGGATAAATCCTCGATATAAGCTGCATCATCGCAATCCTTCAAGGTAGCAACAACGGGGTGCTCTCCATTTACCTCCAGAATTGGCTTTACCTCGCCAAATCCTGTTCGTCCCATGGCCCGCATCATGCGCTCCATCTGGAAGGAAGGATCTTCCTCATCCACAACAATACAAGAAGGTGAGTCAGAAAGGCGCTTAGAAAGATGTACGTCCTTAACTCGTTCACCCAATGCATTCTTGATTTTTTCCACGACAGGCTTGAATTCCTGTTCCTTCTTTTCAGCCTCTTCCTTGTCTACTCCCAGCTCATCATCACTACCAGCTCGGTTTACAGACTTAAGATCAAAGTCCTTGTACTTACCAAGGGAAGGAATAACCAGATCATCAATGTCATCGGCCATAATCAGCACTTCTAAGCCCTTGTTCTTGTAGGCCTCCAGCAAGGGTGAGGAACGCAAGGTTTTCTCATCGGTACCAGTAATGTAGTAAATGGCCTTTTGGTCGCTCTTCATTCGCTGAACGTAGTCTGCAAAGCTAGTCCAGTTGGCATTACCATTTTCATCATCGGTGCCTTCTGGAGCTGTAGACTTAAAGCGAACAATCTCTGCAATGTCGTCCTTGTTGGTAAAGTCAGAGAACAAGCCTTCTTTCATGGGGCGGTTGAACTGAGACACAAACTGATTCCACTTGTCGTAGGCCTTTTTGTCATCCTCGCTGAGCTTGTCCACACCACCTGCTTCCAGAGCAGCTTTCCGAGCCTTATCTCCAGCCTCACCCATTTTCTTGAATTCGCCCAAGAGCTTTTTCACAGACTGTGACTTAATTGACTCAAGGATACGGTTCTGCTGCAAAATCTCGCGGCTTACATTCAAGGGCAAATCTTCGCTATCGATGATACCCCGCACAAAGCGCAAGTATGCAGGCAACAATTCACGGTCATCATCAGTAATGAAAACACGTTTTACGTACAGCTTAAGGCCACTCTTGTAGTCAGCATGATACATGTCAAAAGGAGCCTGCTCTGGAACATAGAACAAGGTGGTGTATTCCTGAGTTCCTTCAGCGTGAGTATGAACATACATCAAAGGTGGAGTTCCATCGTGGGAGAAGGTCTTGTAAAAGTCGTTGTAATCTTCTGCAGTAAGCTTGGACTTAGGTCGCTTCCACAAGGCACTGGCACTGTTGATTTGATCAACCTTATCTTCCTT
>JAGCMR010000108.1 GCA_017646305.1 Spirochaetaceae bacterium | reverse complement strand
TTTTCTGTAATATGACAGCCCCTCCAAAGGAACAAAGCCCTGGAGGGGATTTTTTATGCAAAAAACAAGGTGAGGGAGCACTTCAAAAGAAGAAGTACCCCAAAAGCCTATTCCAACTCTGCCATGATTGCAAGGCCTGCTGAACAACCGATTCTGTTGGCTCCTGCTTCCACCATGGCAAGGGCATCCTTGGCAGTGCGGATTCCACCTGCAGCCTTTACCCCAATGTCTGGTCCCACGGTTTTCCGCATCAGAGAAACAGCTTCTACAGTGGCACCGCTGTCACCAAAGCCAGTGGAAGTCTTTACAAAATGGGCACCAGCCCGCACTGCAGCCTTACAGCAGGCTACAATCTCATCCTCAGTCAAATAGCATACCTCAAGAATTACCTTTACAATGGCAGGTTTACTGGCAGCTACTACACCGGCAATGTCAGAGGCCACATCATCAAAGCGCCCTTCCTTGGCAGCTCCAATATCAATCACCATGTCCACCTCTGTAGCACCTTCCTTCACCGTCCATGCAGCTTCCTGAGCTTTTACCTCATGGCTGGTGGCTCCTAAGGGAAAGCCCACCACTGTACACACCTCCACAGAAGAGCCTTTTAAAAGCTTGGCTGCAAGGGGTACATGAACTGGATTTACACAAACTGAAGCAAAGTTATTGGCCAAAGCTTCTGCACAAAGCTTTTCTACATCATCCCTTTTTGCCACCGCCTTCAAAATCGTATGGTCAATCATGGCTGCCATTTGTTTTTTATTCATGTTATTCTCCTAAAACTATAGCCGTCTCTATAAAAAATCACTATATTATACACCATGAAAAGAAATATATCACCATGGAACCTGAAAAAGGTTACCACCTTGAAAAAGCTTGCTAGCACAGGCATCCTATTCACCCTGCTTTGCCTGAGCCTTCTTTCTGGCTGCACCAAAAAAGATGCTGCCTCACAAAAAAAAGATGCAACGGCAGAAACCCAAATCACAGCTAGTTTTTATCCCCTGTACGTCATGCTCATGAACATTACGGAAAACGTGCCAGGAATCAAGCTGAACCTCATGGCACCAGCAGATACTGGTTGCCTCCACCACTATCACCTGTCTCCTGCCGATATGAAGCTAATTCAAGACACAGATATTATGGTAGTAAACGGAGCCCACATGGAAGAGTTCATGGACAAGATTCTTGATACCTTGGATCCTAGCTCCATCGTGACCGCCACAGGAGATTGGCCCTTGGTAGATGAAAATCCCCACGTCTGGGTGTCTCCTGCAGGAGCCATCCATCAGGTGGAGCAAATTACTGCTGGTCTTTGTACCCTAGATGCAGCAAACAGCCAGCTTTATCAGCAGAATGCCGCCGCCTACATAACTAAGCTCCAAGACCTGCGGAATACCATGCATTCCACTCTCCAGCCCTTTACTGGAGCTTCCCTTATTACCTTCCACGAAGCCTTCCCCTACTTGGCCCAAGAGTTTAACTTTAGCCTCGAGGGAAGCATTGAACGGGAGCCAGATAGTGAGCCCACTGCCAAGGAATTGGTAGAAACTATCAACCTAATTAAAGAGGTTCAAACGAAGGGGGGAAAGCTTGCTCTTTTTGCTGAGCTGAATTATGCATCTTCTGCAGCAGAGGTGATTGCAAAAGAAACAGGCCTTAAGGTACATCAGTTAGACCCAGCTGTTACTGGAATTCTTGACAAGGATGCCTATCTGCGTGCCATGGAATATAATACTCAAATCTTACAGGAAGCTCTTAACCAGTAGCCTTACCCTTTGTATGATTTTTGTTTAAAAATATTTATCGAGAAAATTATATTTAAACAAGGTTTAAGTTTGTTTTAAACCTTGTATTTTGTCTACCATTGTGGTATAGTAAAGGTATACTACTTTATAAGAGGTGTTAGAATGGCTCATAAGATTGATGCTAGTGGATGCGTAAACTGTGGTGCATGTGAACCCGAATGTCCAGTTGGAGCAATCAGCGAAGGCGATGGCTTTCGCGTTATTGATGCAGGAACTTGTATTGACTGCGGTGCATGTGCAGGTGTTTGCCCCACAGATGTAATCAGCCAGGAATAAACGTCTTTTACGTTTTGTAAAACAGGTTCGGCTGGAGGGTGTAACTTTCCACTGAACCTGTTTTTTTCTTAGCAAAGAGAAAATGATACATAAAATTATTAATGGTTACGGAAAACTTTTTTTATCCTTTGTAAAAATTTTAGCTTTAGTTGGTCTTTGTGCCATTTTTGCCTTCGTCTTAGTTTTACCACTCTGGAAATTTGCCACTATTGCACCAGATATGTATAGCACCGTGATTATTCTTCTCTTTGCTGCAGGACTTGTCTTCTTTGCGGCCAGGAGTCTAAAAGAATTTTTGAATGGGGGCTTTCCCACACCTGAAGAACGAAGGAAACGTATAAAACAGCTTCTTAATCGCGTGGGAAGAATATTCGTAATTCTCATAGGTTTATTTGGAATTATCACTTGTATATTGAATGAATCAGTAGTTATCCTCTGGATTGTGTTGCTACTGACAATCATTTTATATGGAGTTTTGGCATTTGGAACAAAAAAAGAGAAAAAATAATAATTATTTCCTCAGTTTTATTTTCCTCCTACTAACCTGTATTGGTTCGGTGCCTGTGCTTGCTCAGGTTTCCTCTGCGGATTTTTTTTCTGAACCTATGGCAGAATATGCCACTATGAGTCAGTCTCACCAGAATATGGTGGAAACGGCTCTCCTACCAATAATTACTAGTCTCTCCTCTCGCAACAAGGAATTTGCTCAGTACATGCAGAATGTGGAAAAATCCTATCAGAACATTAGTGCTGGTAGAAATTTCCAACCTAGTTTTTATCTTTACACTGTTACAGCAGAGGATACCTCCTTACCAGTACGAAATCTTGTAAGCTTGGCGGCACGTTGTAGCATTCCCTACGGAGAAATTGCCTTACTAAACGATTTAACCTCCGCCGAAGAAGATTTAACAGGAAAGACCTTGATTTTGCCTGATGCTCCAGGCCTGTTCGTACCTTTAAATCCTACAACTTCCATTGGAACCTTGGTAAAGAAGCGTCTTTCAAATCCTGACTTAGGCAATGAATTTACTATCAATGGAAAAAACTACCAATACTTTGCTCAGGAGCGACTTACGCCCACAGAATTAGCCTTTTTCTTGGACACCAACTTGAGAATGCCCCTAGACAATAGTGTTTTGACTTCGGGATTTGGAAATCGAGTAAGTCCTATCACTGGGCTGAATCATCAGCATAAGGGAATCGACTTGGCAGCTCCAGAAGGAACAAAGGTGTATGCCTGTAAGAGTGGAAAGGTTGCCATTGCCAGCTATGACGCCACCTACGGGAATTATATTATACTAGATCATGAAAACAAAACCCAAAGCGTCTATGCCCACCTTTCTGCCATGTTAGTAACAACAGGGGAGGAAATCTCTCGAGGAACAGTTATTGGAAAGGTTGGTAGTACTGGTGCTTCCACTGGTCCCCATCTTCACTTTGAAATTCGTGTTAACGGTGCAGCTCAAGATCCCCGCAGGCTGCTACCAGCTATTTGAGGTTTAAATGAAAAAGAATGTATTATTTTTTACAGTATTCTTTCTCTTGAACATAGTAGCTACGGGGGAAACCTTTAGAATCCATAAAACTGTAATGGTAGAAATGCCAGAAACAGGAAATGTGGTTGTTCAGGCAGGGATTAACGATGCTTTGGCTATTACCCTTCCAGAGGATACCACCTTTTTTCAAGGAGTTGAACTAGATATAAAGATTCCAGAGGTTCTTTCCCGTTATTATGGTTCTGTGGCCTATTCCTTGTACACAGGGCTCACCCCCATGCCCACTGCCACTACTATAAATTACACTGGAACAAGAGAAATGATAGACACAATTCCAGGACGACTCAGCTTGAATCTCATTATCCCTTTGGTAGAGTCAAATACTATAAAAGAAACGCCCTACAATATCGTCCTGCCAGTTGTATACAATCTGAATTCAGCAGTATTGTTTTTTCGATTCCAGCTCGTTATGAAGGGAATTCCCGAAGATTACGAAAAGGAACCCTTTGTGGTAACGGTAAAGCCTGTTTACATTGATAAGGGGCGAATGGAACTAGATGTAACCTATCCTCAGAATGAAAACGGTGAAAACTTAGAATTTCCTTATACCGTATTCATTGATGAGGAATTAGCAGTATTAGAGGATCAAAAAACAATTCTCAACGCAGGAACCCACTATATTTCCATGGTATCTGATCACTATCGTAATGAAACACGAACCTTTTCTATTGAACCAGGAAAAACTACAAAGGTAGAGGTGGAGCTACGAGATATTGCCCCTACACTACAGTTTATTGCACCTGATAATGCCAAGATTTTCCTTAATGAAATTGAAATTCCTTATACAAAGGATGCCTTTGTAATTTCCCAGGGAGAACATCAAATTCGTTTCATTGTAGGAGATTACGAAACGGTACAAACCATTCAGGCAGTGAATGGAAGATCCTACGTGGTAAACCTCTCTTTAGATGTTGAGGTTACAGAAACTCTTTAATTTCTAGTAAAGATTTTTGAGTTTACACCCGATAATCTAGTATCGGATGTGCAGATCCCCTCCCACCCATTGCACATCCGAATGCCTGATGGCATGGCCGGCAATAGCCGGTCTTTTTTTTTATATACCTAAAAAATAACTAAAATTAGATTATGCCAAATGATTAAGGGATTCCTGCAATAATCCTAAAAAACGGGCTTTTAGCAGAGAAAAATCTACAGAAGAAATTCTACAAGAAGAAAGATGTTCCCCGAGAAGAGAACAGTCATCGTGAATAAGTTTTTTTTCTCCCCCAGTAGACTGTTGAACAAAGAAGAAAGACTGCACCTGCTGATCGAAGTACTCAGCTGCAGCTTCCAACATGTCTTGAATTTCTCTGGGAGATAGAGGAAGCTTTGTTCCAATGAGCTTATTTTCTAATTCACGACTCCGTAATCGAATTGCTCCACAGAAAGCAATTCTCAGGTTCATGAGGGTTTCCTTTTGGATACTTGCTAAAAAAGCATAAGAAGCACAATTTTCATTTAATGTCCATGAAGGGCCGATACGTCGGAACACAGACAATTCCCAATCATCTAGAGGAACACGTACCTTGGTAAGCACACTTCCCGCAGGAACTAGATTACCAGTTTCAAAGGTAGAAAACTGGGTCATAGGTAGGGAAAGAATCTCTGAATTAATCCGAAACTCCAGCTTTGCATCCATAGCCAGTAACGGAGCAAAAAGTGTTCCACAAAGGGGCTCAATACAAATATTTCCTCCCAAAGTAGCTATATTTCGCACCAGTGGCGTAGCAATAGAACTGAGGGCCTGATAAAAAACGGGAGGAATATGCTTTTCTCCTAGCTCCATAATAGAGGCAAGGGTAACACCGGAACCGATTTCGATATATCGTTCCCGTTTTTCAATGAGATTAAACTCCTTAATGTTTCTGATAATCATAGAAACAGGAGGCAACTCCCTAAGATAGGTACAACCGCCACAAATCTTTAGATTTGATCTATTTCTCAGCTGATAAAGCACCTCATCAAGACTGGTTCCAAAATAAACGTCTTTAGTTCTTTCCTTTTCGTCCATTTTTATTAGTCCTGTTTAATTTCTTTTCTTTTTCCTGTCGCTTATGGGCATAGCTTTGGAAAGCAGCTACAGCGTAAACAATAGCCTGTATCAAACCATCTTGCTCCGTACAGCTACAATCAAAATGGCGTACCATATCGTAAATCAGCTGATGAGAAGGTCGTTGGTGGGTTGAAATAAGACTATAGGTTCCAAGAATTTTTCCTGCATTACAAAAGCCACAAAGCTTGATTCCAGCCTTTTCAAAGGATTCTATAATCAGCTCATATTCCTTTGTTTTGGAAAACTGCTCCATAGTTACAATAGAGGCATCACGAGTAGCCACAAAGGGAATAATACAGGTGGGAATAGCCTTACCGTCCATCAAGACAGTACAGGAACCACAGCGTCCTTGAGAACATCCGAGCTTTGCAGAAATAAAGCCCTCTCGGCGTAAAACATCTAAAAGGGTCATGGAGGGATGAGCCTCCAACACCATCATTTCTCCGTTTATGGTAATAGGTATTTTCATTCTGATACCTCCTGCAACTCCCCTCCTCCTCTAGCCACTCCAGACTGTTTCGTTTCTACTGACTGACTCTTTGGCTGGGCTGAAAAGGCTTTGTAAACATAGTCACTTTGAAGGGGAATGCTTGAAATTGCCTTATTGCAGGCTTGAGAAATAGCAGAAGATATAGCAGAAGGCAACAAAGAATATACCAAGGTTCCCAGCTGCTTTGGTTCCTTACTTCCAGGAAGTAACTCCACAAAAATATCCATTACTTCCATTTCTTCCCAAGTTACCAATTCCTGTATGCTTTCACGTACAGCAGCCTTAATGGTGGCCACAGCCCGCTCAGGAGATAGAATTTCACCACCTTCCACTGCAATCCAGATACCACGAATTAGGGTTCGATAGGTAAAGAGATCCAGCTCCACTTCCACCACGGCAGCACCAGTAGCAGTGGAAAAAAAGGGAGAGCCAGAAAAATTCTCTGAATCCCATTGCTTCTTTTGTGTACTGGTAAGCCCCCGTGACACATGAATAGGCAAAGGCTGCTGAAATCGTTTTTTTTGGATTGCTGTACAAGCCTTTCGTAACAGCTGAGTCATAAGGCCTACATTTCCAAAGAATCCAGCAGGATACAGAGGTTCTGTATCTACAGAAAAGTTTCCGTCAATGCGGATATTTTTTTCCTCCACATCTAGCTCTTTAGATACAATCTTTATCCATACCCGTTGTACCCAGGAGGAAGGAGGATATGAGTGAATTACCACCGTTCCATCCTTTTCTAGGGTCAGCCCCATGGTAAGATCTTGAATATAGCGAATTGCACCTAAAAAGCCGCTTCCTTCAAAACCACAGGAAACACCTATACCACGAATAGGAACGGGACTGGTCAGCTTTTTTTCATAGGAATCCTTTTGAGAAAGGTTGTATGACCAATATTTTCTTTGGAAGCTGCTTTTGTCCACCACAGCTCGCAGTACCCGTTCCAAATAAGTAAAATTGAACTTAAAAGGCTTGATAGGCTCACTTTCATGGTTCAAAAGGCGAACTTCATGGGGCATTTTTCCAACCTTGTGAGCAATTTCAGACAAATGTGATTCCAAAGCAAAGAAAATCTGACTGTCCATCCGCTGCAGGGTTAAAGCCGTAGGAGGAGTTTGAGACTGAATAGCATAAGCTTCTATTTTGTAAACAGCAGGATTATAGACTCCAACTGCAGCCACAATCAATCTGTTCATCAGCTCCTGGATAAAGGGGTTGTAGATTCCTGTATCCAAAACAATGGACACAATCATGGCCAAAATCTTTCCTTCTGGAGAAACTGAACTACGATAACTCACCATTACTGGAGCTGGCCGCTCGTAATACAAGCCTTGTTCCTCTCGAGAAAATAACATTTTTACTGGCTTACCACATAAATAAGCAGCAACAGCCATCTGAGCAGACAAAATAGCAAAATACCACTGAGAGCTATTATTACCACCAGCCACAAGGGTTTTTCGTATTTCTACCTGCTCTGGAGAAATACCTAATCCTGCAGCAATGGAACGACGAACTTGACTAAACCACTGCACTGGAGCATATAAAATCAATCGGTTATCTTGGTAGAGTGCAATGCCTCCAGCAGTTTCTCCACAATGGGAACAATAGCAATTACTAGAATAGTTTCCTTCTACTTGAATGTCAGCCTCTGCAAAAAACAATTCTGCATCGCTTCCTGCTTCTACAGTCCTCTGGGAAATAATATTTTGATTTTCAATGGATTCAGAAAACCCTACTCCTTCCTCCAATCTATGGAATCGGATAATTACTTCCTTGGATAATTGAGCAACTTTCAGCTTGTCTGGTCCCACCAAAATTGCTAAAGGTTCCCCTTGGTAGGCAACTTCTTCTTGAGCAAGCAAGGGAATTTCTGTTCCCAACAGGGAAATAGTTTTTGAGCCAGGGATATCCTTGGCAGTGTACAAGAAGTAATCTTCAGGAAGCTGAGGATGGGAAATAGATCTGATTTTACCTCTCGGTAATGGACTGCGAATCAGCACACCATACACCATGTTGGGAAGACGTAAGTCAGAGAAAAAGGATGAGGCAAAATCAACTAAGTGCTTTCCAGAAGCCTTCCTTTTAGTTGCCATAATATTTCCGTCCTAAGGTTACCACTGTATCAATGACCCGTTCCACCATCTCTTGGCTCATACCTGGCCAAAATGGAAGAGAAAAGCTTGTTTCAAAGCGTTTTTGGGCATTAGGATAATCCTCTGAATGTAAATCAAACCGATTACGAAGATAGGAGAGACGGAAATGAGGAATAAAATGCATGGAGATTCCCAATCCTGCTTCCTGGAGCTTTTGGGTGAACTCATTGCGAGTAAGCTTTAATTTTTCTGGCACTACTCGAAGAAAATATAAATGCCAAGCATTACCATCTCCGTCGGGAGGTAATTGAAGAAAGTCACAATCTGCAAAGGCTTGATTATACTGATGAGCAATGGCTTTTCTCTGCTGGAAAAGTACATCAGCTTTCTGCAACTGCACCCGTCCCATGGCGGCCAATACATCTGGTAAATTAAACTTATAGCCAGGAGCTACCACATCATATTCCCAAGATGCCTTTTCTGAGGTGTAACGGTTCCAAACTGGTCGGTCTATACCGTGCATTCTCATGGTAGACATAAACTTGTAATACTCAGGATTTTTTGTGCAAACCATGCCACCTTCCGCCGTGGTAATGGTTTTTGTGGCATAGAAGGAATATACGCCAATGTCACCTAAGGTTCCAGCGTAGCCATTTTTTGTCTTTGAAGGAAAGGCGTGGGCTGCATCCTCCACCACTGGCACTCCGTATTTTGCTGCAACGGCACAAATCTCTTCCATGTTGCAGGGAAGACCTGCAATATGCACTGGAACCACCGCCCGAATATCCTTGTCTTGGGTAAGCTTTTGCTCCACCTGAACTGGGTCTATGTTGTAGCCATCAGCTTCTACATCGGCATACACCACTCCACCACCAAGGTGACAGGCAGCAGTGGCGGTGGACACAAAGGTATAGGGGGTCGTAAGGATTTTTCCCGGCGTAGAAAATTGTTTTCCTAAATGGCCAATACCACCTATAAGCGCGTCATCCCCTACGCCACAGGCATGATAGGCCAGCTGCAAGCCACTAGTAGCACTATTCACCGCCAGAGCCTTAATTTCATGAGGAGTCTGTCCTCCTTGAAAATCACTAACATAACGAGCAAATTCCTGTTCAAAGGCTAAGGCTTCTTTGGCAGTGGTGAGCCATCCAGAATCCATTACACGAAGTACTGCAGCCTTTTCTTCCTCCCCAATGGCAGGTACAGAAAAGGGAATAAAATCAAAGGACTGCTGCCCATTAACGACCTTGCTCATCGTAAAACTCCTTTAACGAAGGAACTGCATCACAAAGAGTCTGTACAAGATACTCTGAGTTTCGATACAATTCTGCCTTGGCGGGATTAAAAATACATGTTGGAGCTAATTTATCCAACAATGTCTGCAAGCTTTCTCCCATGGAAGTGCTACGTAAACGTAAAATTTTAGGATATTCCGTTGGAGTAGGATCCTCCTCATCCAACCACAAAGGCTCGTCCAGTCGCTCCCCCTTTCGTAGCCCAGTCAAGATAATATCTACATCCTTGTAGGGCTCATAGCCAGAAAAGCGAATCACCTGTTCAGCTAACTCAAGAATTTTTATTGGCTCACCCATATCTAAAAGATAGGTGGAACCATTTTGTCCCACGCCACCAGTTTCTAGCACCAAGGAACAGGCCTCTGGAATGGTCATAAAAAAGCGCTTCATCTCAGGATGGGTTACGGTAAGAGGCAAGCCTGCTTTCAGCTGGTCCATAAACACTGGTAGCACAGAGCCCCGTGAACCAAGCACATTGCCAAAGCGAACAAACATAAAGGAATCCTGTACCCGAGCCTTACTGGCAGCATCCAGCACAAGCTTCTCGCAAAGCATCTTTGACACACCATACACGGAAACAGGAGATACAGCTTTATCGGTGGAAATAAGCACAAAACGATGGACTCCATTTTCCAAGGCTGCATCTAGTAAATTCTTTGTTCCAAAAACATTATTTTCTATAACTGCTACAGGATTTTCCTCCATCAAGGGAACATGCTTGTAGGCAGCACAATGAAAAATCACATCACACCGTAGCTTAGAAACAATGTGGCGAGTATATTCTCTATCCTTCAAGTCTCCAATAATAGGAATAATGGTAGCCTTTTCCCCCACTCCCTCTCGCTGCAAGGTTCTCAGCTCACGATCAATCAAGTAGATGGAATTTTCTCCGTGGCCCAAAAGGTACAGCCGCTGTGCACCTCCAGACAAAAGCTGGCGGGCTAACTCAGAGCCAATGGAACCACCTGCACCAGTAATCAGTACTCGCCGTCCACGCAGGTAAGCAAGACTCTTTTTTAAAGGAATTGTTACCGGGGTACGACCAAGAATATCTAAGGGATCAATTTCTCTCGTTTGAATAAAATGAGCACTTCCGTCTACAATCTGGGAGATGGCAGGGAGAATCTTAATGCGACTAAAACCTCGTTTTCGAAGACAATCATACACTGTTCTGATTCTGTCATTTGGAGTGCTGGGCATGGCAATAATAGCCTCATCACCATCTTCAAATCCTAAAATAGGAATTGTTTTGTCGATGGGCCCCAATACAGGAATTCCATCAATCTCTGAACCGATTATATTGGCATCATCGTCAAGAAAGGCCACCACACGACCAAAAATTTTTTTGCGCCCAATTTCCTCGGCAATCATTTGGCCCGCAAAGCCAGCCCCAATGATGTATAATTTCTTTCCAGTCTGCCCAATCACAACTACCTCCCACAGACACACATTTTTACTTAGTTCGGAAGAGGCTCTTTTGAAGGAGTATCTTCCGAAGATATACTCCGAAATAAGGGGATACAGTTTCTAAATACACTTACTCAATTCAATAAATAATGAATCATATAACAATTCATATAGCGAAACTATAGCACACAAAAACCATTTCTTCAACGAAAAGTCATTGAAATGGAGGGAAAATCGTAATGACTTTTACAACTAATTCTAATCCCGAAAAAAAAAAAGTCGATATATAAAAAGGTATCCTTTAAAATGTAAGGTATACTAATTAAAACTCCTTTTTTCAAAAGCTAATAGGATTTCATAGGGAAAAGGAGTATTCTGACGACACATTTTGTTGTCTGGGGGTGGGAATGAATAAAAAAAAGCCGCTTATATGGGGGATTTGTCTCCTTTTTAGTCTTGTTGCTTTGCCTTTAGGTGCAACTACGATTTCTGTTCAGATTGTACAAATGGATGAAGCCCATGGAAATGTAACTGATTCCTCATTGCTGATAGAAGAAAGCATTATGGATTTTATGTTTTCACAAGGTTACATTGTATCTAATTCACCTGTTATCTATAATAAGGAAAAGGCACAAAACGGTATGATTATCTCCTTGGAGGATGCAATTAACGGCAGTGCTGATTACCTTGCATACATTACCGTTTATTTTGACCGAAAAAAATCTACTGCAGCAGAGGCTAATCTCCTTTCTAACATTGAACTAGTCCAATGGAGCTTGGTAAAAGTTCGGGACAGACAGCAGATTGATGCAGGAACAGAAAAACCTGGTCAGCTAGTACAAATAGATAACTCTGAAAGAGGGATTAGTACCTTTGGACAGCAATTGGCAAAGGTTATTAATACTGCACTACGGAAGAAAAACTAAGAAAAAGAAGGATAGATTATGAGACGGTTTATTTTTTCACTGCTAATTATTTCATTAACTGTAAGCATTACCTTTGCCACCTCTAAACCTTCATTAGATGGACGGGCAGTAGTTGCTGAAGAAGGTGTTCTCCCTGCAGGATTGTTTGCAAAGACAGTTGGATATCTTCCTGGAGACAGCGTAAGTGTTACCAATCCTGCCACAGGAATAACCATTAATGTGTTGATTCTCGGTTCCATTGACCCCTCTGCTGGTGTTGCCATTCTTCTTTCTCCAGAAGCTGCAGACAAGCTTTTTATTACACCTGATTCAAATACCCAGGTAAAGCTTACTAAACGAACTGGAATGCTAGACGAAGCAGGTTCTGGTACTGGTACATTGGTATCAGATACCCCCAGCGATACCCTTTTACCTAACCAAGTAAAAGATGATTTAGATTCAAAGTTAAGATCTTTAGATGAAACTCTGGGAACTGCCAGTACAACAGAAGACATGGCAAAAGATACAACAGAGGCTTCCTTGCCAGAAACCACAGCCCCTGAAGCTGAGGCTCAAGATGAAGTTTCAGACTATAACGTTACCGCTGTGGAAGAAGTACCAATGAATCACGTACTGGCAGAACATGATCCTGTTTATATTGTGGAATCTTTAAGTGAGGATCCCTTCACAGGATTTGAAACTGAACCAGAGTTGGCAGAAGTTTCCACAGAGGAAGAGCCTACTGAAGAAATTACAGAAGCAGATGATAGTGAAGAAGCTGAAGAAATTGTTTTGATTCCTGCTGAACCAGAAATGGAAGCTTCAGAAGAGTGGCCATATACAGAAGATACCTCCTTGGCAGACGAATATTTGGCAGCAGATGATTCTTCCTTAGTAGATCCCTTTGCTCCCATTATTCTGGTTCCAGCGGAGGAAAATCCACCAGAGGAAACTACACCTGTCGAGGAAGCAGTTTCTACCTTTGTTCCAGTACCTGTAGAAAATAAGGTGGTAGAGAATGTAACTCCTTCCAGTATCACAACAAATCAGAAGGGTATGGTAAAATCCCTTTCTGAGCTGGAATCTGGCAAGTATTATATACAGGTGGCTACCTTTGCAGAGCAGGAAAACATCGACCGACTTTTGAAGGAATATGGTAGTAAATATCCCTTCGTAATGGTTCCCCTGAAAAATGGCAAGGCTATGCAGATGATGGTAGGACCTTTAAATGTTGATGAATATGGAGCCGTTTTAGCTCGATTCAAAAATCTTGGATTCAAAGATTCCTTTTTAAGAAAGATAAGATAATAGTTACCCAGTGGTCAGTGAAAAAAGCTGACCACTTTTTTTTAACTCTAAAAAAAACGACTCGATATACATCGAGTCGTTTTGAAACAAGACAGGTATCAAAACCGACTTAGAAAATTGTACCAGATGGGATTACAGCATTCTTTCGGATAATGATGATTCCATTAGAAGTAAAGAAATCTCCATGCTCTCCGTCTTCATAAACCTTGCCACTTACACCAATCTGACAATCATCACCAATGCGAGCATTCTTGTCTATGATTGTATTGGCAATCTTACAGTTGCGGCCAATTCCCAAGTGAGGAATACATTTTTCTACAGTAAGCTTTTTTTGTTCCTCATTTTCGTAGCTGTCGGCACCCATACAGATAACACCGTTCAGCTCTGTACCACCTTCAATAATGGTTCGTATACCGATAATGGAATCATTTATGACTGCATCAGTAATAACACATCCTTCAGTTGCTAAAGAACGATTCATTTCTGCTCTGTTTAGCTTGGAAGGAGGCAGGTTGCGAGGATGGGTATAAATTGGCTGGTCTTCATCGTAGAAATTGAACTTGGGATTAATACGGGTAAGATCTAGGTTTGCCTCATAGAAGCTACGAATGGTTCCAATGTCTTCCCAATAACCATTGTAAATATAGGACTGTACCTTTGACTTCTTAATTGCCATAGGAATAATTTCTTTACCAAAGTCAGTAAAATCATTGTCCAAGGCAGCACGCATAGTTTCTGCATTGAAGATATAAATACCCATGGAAGCAAGATAATCCTTTCCTTCTGGTAGTCCGTCACGGGAATTCTCAGGAATCTTCCAGTCATCAATATTCAAATCAGGAGCAGGCTTTTCCATAAATGCAGTAATGCGCTGCTTTTTGTCAATCTTCATGATACCAAAGCCAGAAGCATCCTCACGATTTACGCAGGTAGTAGCAATGGTAATATCTGCACCAGAAGCAATATGCTTGTCCAAGAATGCCTTCAAGTCCATGCGATACAGCTGGTCTCCAGACAGGATAATATAGTGGGTGGGATTCTGAGTTTCAAAGTGAACAAAGTTCTTACGAACAGCGTCGGCAGTACCTTCATACCAACCAGAATGCTCTAAAGTCTGTTCTGCAGCCAAAATCTCAACGAAACCGTGGGTAAATCGGTCAAAGTTATATGCCCTAGAAATATGCATGTGTAGGGATGCAGAGTTAAACTGAGTCAAGATATAAATCTGACGAAACCCTGAATTGATACAATTTGAAATTGGAATATCAACAATTCTGTGTCGACCACCAAAGGGGACTGCAGGTTTAGAACGCTCTTTTGTAAGGGGATATAGACGAGTTCCCTTTCCACCACCAAGAATAATTGATAAGACCTTTGCCATATTACCTCCGAAATTTCTTACAGCACACAAGAACATCCTCTCCATGATTCTCGTGTTATTATTTTAGTATAAACTGCTTAAGTTGAAAATGCAATTAAAATTTAGAAATAAAAAACCTCCAAAACCATAAGGATTTGGAGGTTGGGAATTATGCGGGACGACCTTCTGGCAAGGGTTTTATCTCTTTATTGTAAGTTCGTCGAATGAAAATGGTACACAGGATAACAGCAGCCACATCAGCCAGGGGAAAGGCCCACCAAACCAGATGGAGATTTCCTGTTCTTGCCATAAGCCATGCTACTGGAAGTAAAACCGTTAATTGGCGTACCAGGGAAACATTCATACTCAAAATACCCTTGCCCAAAGACTGGAATACAGAACCACAGACGATACCATAACCTGCCATCAAAAAGCTGATACTGATAATCCGCAGTGCAGGCACACCGATTTCAATCATTTCTGGAGAAGCCTTAAAGAAGGACAACAGGGTAACGGGGAATATCTGGAAGACGGCAAAGCCCACCGTCATGATGATTGTGGCATAGATGATACACAAAATAATAGTTTTTTTGATACGAAGTCTGTTTTGGGCGCCATAATTATAGGAAACAATGGGAATCATTCCGTTGTTAAGACCAAACACAGGCATGAAAACAAAGCTATTAAGCTTGATGTACACACCAAAAACAGCAGTGGCAGTGGAGGTAAAGGCCATGAGAATCTTGTTCATTCCAAAGGTCATGATAGAAACAATGGATGCCATAATAATGGAGGGAATTCCAATGGCATAAATAGCACGAATTGTTTGCAGGTGGGGACGGAAATGCTTTACATCAAGCTGAACCTCGTGGTTTCTTGTTACGTTAAAGAAAATAGACAAGAACATACCTGCAATTTGCCCAATAACAGTAGCCCAGGCTGCTCCCGCCACACCCAGAGCAGGAAAACCAAGAAGACCAAAAATCAGGATGGGATCAAGGATAATGTTGATGACAGCACCAGCACCCTGGGTAAACATAGTATAGACGGTTTTTCCCGTAGCCTGCAGAATTCTGTCGTTGGTAATCTGCATAAAAAGACCAAAGCACATGATGGAGCAGATTTTTAAGTAATCGCAGCCATACTGAATGATTTCTGGGTCGGAAGTTTGGCTCTGGAAAAATAAAGGAGTAAAGAACAAGCCAAAAATAATAAATAGCAGGCTACTGCAAGCAGACAAGAACAAACCGTTGGAAGCAACCTTACCGACTGCTTTAAAATCCTTTCGACCCAAATTCATGGACAACAGGGCATTGATACCAACACCAGTACCAGTAGAAATGGCAATCATCAGATTTTGAATGGGAAAGGAAAGGGATACAGCAGTAAGAGCCTTTTCTCCAATTCTCGCTACGAAGATACTGTCCACCACATTGTACAGGGCTGTTACCAGCATTGAAACAATCATGGGTAGGGACATGGTGATTATCAATCGATTTACAGGCATAACACCCATTTTATTTTCTTGTTGCATTTCTTACTCCGAATCAAGAGGAATGTAATTTTTTCTCAAATAATACATCAAAACGTAAAAAAAAGCAAATATAGCAAGTATAAGAGAATAAATAAGACTCAATAAACGTCACAGGACGAAGGCTAGATTTTATCCACTGTGAGAGATTGGTTTGTAGTAAAGCTTTTTCCTGGTGACAGAGACACTAATGCAGGCTTTTCTTCCCACAGGTGTTTTGTATCTGCACAATCAGGCAAACCATACCAAGGTTCAATACACACAAAGGGATGCTGGTTAGAAGGACTTTGCCACAACACCAGATAAGGATAGTCTGTAGTATTCACCTTTACCACTTCACCAGTGGCTGTATTTTCCAAAGCTACCCAACGTGAGGTAAAATTGGTGAGAATGTGGCCGCTGGCAAAAAATCCATCCTGGAGTTTTATCTGCCCAGACTTGATGTAGGGATAGGGAATTGTTTGTGGCACAAAGTTTTTTTTGTGAGACTGGCCATTTCCGTCAACCTGCCAGGTGCCTAAGGGAAATCCCTCGTCGGAAACTTGAACAAAATCAGGAACCTCCTGCTGTTCAAAGTGAATTACAAAATCATCCTTTGAGGAACCAGCCCAGGGATACACCAATCCAGTGTGGCTTCCAATGCTAAATGACAATTCTTCCTGCCCAGAATTGGTAACTGTGGTACAAAATACCAAGGTAGAACCTTCCAAACGATATTCTGTTTCTAGCACAAAGGGCCAGGGAAAAAGCTTGCGAGTATATTCACTGTCAGTAAGCCGCCACAAAACCCTGGTGCCAGAAGATTCCACCAACTCATGCTCCAAGTTGCGAGCAAAACCATGGTTTGTTAAAGGATATTCTTTTTCTTGCCAAAGATAATAGCCATCCTTAAGGCGGCTCACAATGGGAAAGAGAATGGGGGCACGGAATTTCCATACTTGAGGATTACCATTCCAAATATACTCTTTATCAGTGGAAAGATTCTTAAAAGAAAGAAGCTGGGCACCATTACTTGAAATACATGCTTGAAAGCTATTGTTACTAAGGATAATTTCCATAGAACTAGTTTACAGGAATTGGCAAATCAGAACAACTATTTAAAATAAAAAAAGCTGGCAACTACCTACTTTCCCGCGAATGCAGTATCATCGGCGTTGGAGGGCTTGACTTCCGTGTTCGGGATGGGAACGGGTATTGCACCTCTACCATGGTCACCAGCAATGATTAGATAATAGCAGAGGAATAATTTTTTGTCAAGCGAAAACTGCAAGAAAAATAAAATTTCTTGCAGTTTTTTTCAACTAGCTCATACGTGGAGCATCTGCCCTGGAGGTGTCTACAGTGAGACCCGCCGCAGCAGCAAGGGGAGCCAGCATAGTTGGAGCTGTAGTGTTTTCCTCACTGATACAGCGCTTTCCGGGATAAATTGCATATTTTTTCTTGCAGTCATCGGGGGAAAAATTAGGCATTACCACGTTGGCTCCCTGCATAAGAGCATCAAGACGATAATCCCTGTCCATACTCCCCAAGGCAGTGGTGGCGGGAATCCAGGCTTCGGGCAGCAATAGGCGTGCAAGCGATACCGTTCTCAAGGTTAAGTCTACACTTCCCGCTTTTTCATGACGGAAGGGCGTGTCGGGATGGGGAATAAAGGGTCCAATTCCCACCATATCATAACCTTTTTCAGCAAAAAAAATCAGATCTTTTGCAA
>JAGCMR010000107.1 GCA_017646305.1 Spirochaetaceae bacterium | reverse complement strand
TGGTAAATACCGCATGGAAGGCAAGGAATATCTTGTACAGGATGGGGATATTATCTTCTTTAAGTTTAACGTGTAATGACGCCAGTTTTGCTTGCAAAACTGGTTAAGCTGGCCTTGTGCCAGCGACGAGATGTAATTTTCTTTAAGTTTAATGTGTAAGTCTGTTCCCCCTTGTCTTGGTTGAAGTGCCGGGCGAGGGGGATTTTTTTATAAATTAGGAAATACAAGATACCTTTGCTTGAAATTCAAAATTTCCTTGTTTGTCACGAAGAATTTCCTTACATGAAATTCCGACTGTTCTAGCTAGAATGGTGGGAATTTCATGTAAGGAAACGGGAAGTTTTCTAGCTAGAATGGTTGGCGTGATGTGTGATGGGCAGCTTGCATTGTGCAGGCTGTCTTTTTTTTCAAAAAAAATCCTGGATTTTGTCAAATTTTGCCTGCTGCAACCATACAATATATATGGAACTTATTTTTAAGAGTTTTGTTGTGTTGTGGAGGTTATAATGAAGAGATTGTGGTCATGTTTGTGGATAGGGATGCTTGCCCTCGTGTTTTTTTCCTGTAAGTTAGAGAATCGTCATGCTAGTGAAACTGGTGTGTCTGGTGAAAATCAGCTGTATGTGGTGAGCTGGAATGTGCAGACCTTTTTTGATGCCCAAACCTCTGGCTTGGAATATGCTGAGTTCCGTGGCAGCAAGAGTATTTGGAGTCAGCAGCTGTATGAAAATCGGCTTGATCGCTTGGTGGAGGCCATCGAACAGATTGATGCGGACATTTTAGTGCTGCAGGAAATTGAAAACATGGCGGTAATGTATGATATTTCTAATCGGCTTGCAGGTCGTTTGCGGGGCTCTGATGCCTATGGCTGGATGTGCTTTGAGGTGGAGGAGGGCAGTGCCATTGGCTGCGGTGTGTTCTCTCGCTTTCCTTTGGGACAACAGCGGGTACACCAGTTAGATTGCAGGACTAATGGGGAGCAGCCTCAGCTACGCCCCCTGCTAGAAGTAGAGGTGTTGCTAGAAGAAGGTGAAAATCCTCCAACAGTGAATCTCTTTGTGTGCCACTGGAAATCCAAGTCAGGCGGGGAAGAGGAGGCTGCCTTTTGGCAGGCTCGGCAAGAAGCTCTGTTGGATTGGCAACTGCGTCGGGTTCTGACAGATTCTAGTGAGACAGGCCGTGCCATTGTCTGTGGA
This sequence comes from Spirochaetaceae bacterium, assembly GCA_017646305.1. The sequence goes on along the minus strand of JAGCMR010000107.1, from coordinate 310 downwards.
GATTTTAATCGAGAGCTAGGGGAATTTACTGCTTTAAAACAAGCTTCTGGAAAGGTGCTGCTGGGTTCCGTGGAAGCTGATAGCGGTTGGCTCCATCAGAATACCACCAGTGCAGGAAGCTATTGGTACCAGCAGCAGTGGGAGCGAATCGATCATGTGTTTACGGTGGGGAACTTGGAGATTCTCCACTTTGAAGCCCTGTCTAATGGCCCCTGGGTACAGCTGGATGAGACTGGCAATCACATTCCCTTTCGCTACGCCCTGTGGAAGGATGAGGGCTACTCAGACCATCTGCCAGTGGCCTGCATGA
>JAGCMR010000106.1 GCA_017646305.1 Spirochaetaceae bacterium | reverse complement strand
TGAAGGCATTAGAGATGAATACGAGGTTTCTTTTTCCTTGAACTGGACAAGAAATCTGGCTGCAGCGGTGCTTTCTATTTATTCTGGAAGAAATTTCTATCACAATACCTCTGGCTGCGATGTGCAGATTGAGCCTTTTTCCTCCGAGATTAGTAAGGATGGTAAATTGGCCAATTCCTTGGGCTATCTTCAGGATAGTGGGTACCGAATCAACTCCATCAAAGGGCTTTTATATGTATTGGCTGCTACGGAGCCTGGAAAAATGTATCTAGGGGCCGTCCGTCAAAATAATCGTTCTGTAACAGAAGCTCCAGAGGTTCATTTTTTCACCGAGGCAGTGGCCATCTTCCCTTACTTTGATGCCTACAACCGATTTGAAGTGGTTATCTTTGAAAAAGGTAAGGAAATTTCTTTAGAAACATTTATGGAAAAATACAAGGATTCCTACCTCCATTTGGTAAGAATCAATGGTTCTGAACGTTTCTTTCCTCAGTGATGATTGTTTTATAAGAGAAAGGTTAAAGGCTGTGATCTTGTTCATTAGCTTTGAGCCTTTCTCGAAACATCATGATTGAGGATTTTGTGTATTATAAAACTCTTTGTATTCTTTGTTGCTTTCTTTCTTTTCTATTATCTTTTCCAGTATTTGGTCACAGTAATTCACTTGAACAAGATTTTATTCTTAAAGAATCAGCTTTCTTTGAAAAGCAATTTTGGACTGGGGTAGAAGCCTTTCGAGCTGAAAATTATCCCGAAGCTCTTGGGCTTTTGGGGGAGGTAATAGCAGCTTGGTCACTTTCACCGCAAAATCATGACCATTTGATCACTGCCACTAATCTCTACTGTCTAGCACTCATTAAAACTGGTAACCTTACCGAAGCCTTAAAATCCTATGCTTCATTCCACAAACAGGGTTTACTTCATGAGGAGGGCTTGTACAACTATGGTATAGCCGCTCTTCGAAATGGTGATTATCAGGTGGCATATCAGGTGTTTTCCCAATGGGCTGAATCCATTGCAACGCCAGCCTTTGATTTTTCCTATTTGGCTGGAATCAGTGCTTTTAACTTGGGAAAATGGCAGGAGGCAGAGGCTTTTTTCAAAAAAAGCTTGAAGCAAGCAAGCTATCCTACTGAAAAAATGGCTCCTTTAAAAAAAGAGCTTTTCCAAACCTACTATCTGGGGCTGGCACAGTTTCGTCAGGGAAAGGTAGAAGGAGCTTTCAGTACTCTGGAGCCTTTGGTGCAGCAGAAAGTATGGACTCCCTCACAGGGCAGCTCGTTTTTTGAGGAGGGGAGACATGCTCTGTCCATTGCCCTCCATTGTGCCTTGCAGCTGTATTCCCAAAGGCAATCTTCTGTCTGGTGGGAAAAGAGCTGTATCTTGGCTCAGGATTTGATAGCCAGTGCTGAAACTCCAAGTGAAAGGCAGGAGGCAGTGTTGCTGGCGGCAAGGGTTTATGGTGATGGAGGAAAATATCAGCAGGCATTGGAGCTTTTGGCCCCATATCGTCAGGGACGAGATGAGCTCTCCTTATCCTGTGGTTTTCTCAGCTGTGAGCTACTTGTTTCTCAAGGTAAGCTAGAGGCTGCCATTCAAGAATATGGTCGGATTGCTGAAATTTGTTCTACCTTTCAGCAGTCATCTGCCTCGCAAGAAATTATTGCTTTCGGTGATAAGGCTGCCTATCGTCAAGGAGAGCTTTTATATTCCTTGGGAAAATATCAGGAAGCAGTGTCTTCCTTCCTCTCCTACCGACAAAAATATCCTTCTGGAACTTACACCGACGCTGCCTTATACTTTACTGGGGAGGCATTGGCAAAGGAAGAGCACATTCATCGAGCAATTTTACAGCATGAAACCCTGCTAAAACGCCATCCCGACAGTCCCTACGTTTTTAGCTCCTTGGTAGCTCTTATGGACTTGTACAAGACAACTGGAGAATATGGCTCTGCCGTGACTGTGGGAAACAGACTCTTAGCTCAATTTCCCCAGCAGACTCAAACAGCGGGAATCCCTGGAAAAATGGTGGAGCTTCGATTACTGGAACAGGGAATGGAGCTTAAGGAGGCTTCCTTATTGGCAGAATATCGTGGATCAGGGGAGCATGAAAGCCCAGAAGGGCGGCGATTGGGACTGGAGCTGGCCCATTTTTATGTGAATTCTGCTGATGGTGAAGATGCAGGAGAAATCTTATTACTTCAGCTACTGGAGCATATTGAAACTGGAGAAGAAGATATTGCCGCAGGTGCAGCCTCTCTTTTGGGAAAACTGTATCGTGGACAAAATCGATATCGGGAGGCGGCTGGCTATTTCTTGCAGGCCGCTCAGCTTTATCTTGAAATGGGAAGCTTGCAGGAAGAAGCTGCGGCTGCCCTGTATCGTGGAGCAGAAAGCTTTGATGTAGCCGGTATGGCAGCAGATTCTCAGGCGGTGGCACTACAGCTTTCTACCTTGTTTCCACAATCTCCTTGGACAAAGGCCGCCCAAATCTTTTTGTAGGAGGGTGTTGATGAAAAAAATACATTTTATAGTTCTAACAGGCTGTATGCTTTTGAGCCTGTCCCTGAATGCTGAGTCCCCAGATGAAAGTCAGATTGTCTCAAATGTCACAGAAGCTCAAGACGTGGCTACTACACAAAAAGATAAGGTATATCTTCCAGACCTGGTTACTGTAATTGGTGGTGAGGATTGGCTAGTGTCCCAGGAAGCCTTGCCTGACTATCATCTTCAGCTGCCAGAAGCTCCCCCTTCACCAGAACCGGCGGTACTGGAGCCGTTAGAAGGTGAGCTTTTGCCAGAGCTCCCTCCTTCTATAGTCGAATTGGCTTCTGCCAAGGAAGCAAAGGAATTTTTTGTGGAAGGATATATTGAGCCTGCCTGGCCTCTATCCTTAGATACGTCATTTTCCGTTTTTACTGCTACCCCAGAGGCTTTTTTCTTGGACTTTGGCTACAAGACTGTTGGTGGATATGGGCTGGAGCAGGCTGAAGATGGATTTTTTCACAACAAAAGTTTTTTGCAGGTGGGAAAAAGATTTCTTTTAGAAAATGTGTCTCTCCAGATTCAGGGAAACTACAAGTCCATGGATAATGGACTTCAGGGACAAAGTCTCTTGTTTGATGATGTGAACCGCCG
>JAGCMR010000105.1 GCA_017646305.1 Spirochaetaceae bacterium | reverse complement strand
TACCAAAAGGCTTTAGAAATTTTAGTGCAAATGAAAAACCAGCAGCAACTACAAAATCAAGAGTATCTTTTACAACTGGAAGCCTATGAAAATGCTTTGGAAAAATCTTATCTCATGGAGGTGATTTTATCTCAGGCCAATACTGCTGTGGCAAAGCAGGAGGAAGCAACTCGTGAAGCAGAACTAAAGGATAGCATCAATGTTTCAAAACTTTTTGCTTCATACGAGTCTCTTTTTCCCTCTGATGAAAAGACTGACACAAGGGAGGATATAGCCCAAGGTATCAATAGTCCCGCCTTAGAACTTATTCGAATCAGTCGTGGGGATAATGGTTCTTATACTATTTCCTTAGGTTATGAAACAAACTATGTGAAAACTGGAACAGAAACTAGTACCGATGATGCTGGAAATAAAATTTCTTATGATGTGTATGACTATGTTACTTTTCAAAAGACAGATACAGATGATTTAAATCAACAGCTGTTGGAATCATATCTTACAGACACCACGGAAACGATTGTTCGGGTAGATGATATCCTCCAGCTGACTCGGGCAGAAGTGGAAGTTCGCCAGTGGCTTGAAGAAATCTATACCAAAGGTGACAATTATTTAAACCAGCTTCTACTTGCTAGTCTTCATCTTAAAACCTATTCCAGTAACTCTACTGAAATGTTAGATGGTCAAGCTGATATTCGTGATGAAAGTGCTTTTCGGGCAGACCAGCTACCAGATATACGAAATTTTCACAACATTGATACAACTGCTCGTTATAACAGTGAACGTCGTGATATAGTGGCTGCAGCCTACGACTTTATCCTGTCTATGGAGGATGGAGAAGAGGATCTTGCCCGTTATATCCTGTATCGAGAAACAAACCTGCTGGATAAAAATAGCTGGCAGCTGCGGGAAAAGGATTTGATAGAATGGTTTGCTTTAGATGAGGTTCGCGAAGTTGTAGCAGATGAACAAAATAAGCGGAATAGAGATGCAGCAATAGCCTTTGTTTCAGCAGCAGCCTTATCTGCTGCCGTAGTATTTTTTCAGCCCTGGTTATGGGTAGCTGCAGCCGCAGCAACTATTATAGGTATTGCTGCCGCAGATGCAGCTGCTAGTCTTGGAGCTGCAAAGGATGGTATTTATGATTTAATGAAGGGTAATAAGGAAAATGCTCTCAAGGCAAGTGAAACATTAAATGGTTTACTTAGTAATTTACAGGAGGGAAAAAACAATCTTCAGGAGCAGTGGAAGCTTTTAAATCTACTTTATTACGGAAATGAAACAGGTCCATCATCTGCCACAGAAAATGGTGAATCATCTCCTTTGTCGGTGGAAGAAGTTTTGGCTTCAGTACAGGAGATGTTAGAGGGTAACAGGTTTGTGTCAGTTCACGAATACGAGAACCTCCTGAATGTTCAAGTGGTAGCCTCACTGCTAGAAAAAGATTATTCTATTGAGACTTCATCTTCCTACGAAAAATCATTAAAGGTATCTGATGTATTGCTTCAATCTTCATTACAATTTCAAACAGAATACTTGCAGGCACAGGAAAAGCTTGCCCAAGTAGCGGCCAATGTACAGGAACAATCTCAAGTAGCAATGACTGGCTTTTATCAAGTTCTTGGTCAAAGTCTAGAAATCAGTCAAGAGAACAAGGAAAAGCTTCTTTTGCTAGAAGCTCAAGCCACAGATGAAAGTCTTTCTGGAACTCAGCGGCAGCTCGCCATGAATGAGTACCAAGCTCTGTATCAATCTCTTTTTGCCATGGATGGTACAACCCAAAAACAGCTGACAAATCTTGCTAGCCTTGCCTATGGAGGTGAAGGCTGGAACAACCTCTTGCATAAAAAAAATATTTACGGCAGCTACAAATCATTGTATAATACAAAAGTTGACTTTGCCTCTAGTACGGAGGAATATACTGGATGGTTACAGCAACTCATGGTTCAACAGGCAATTTCTAGTTTTGAAGATAGTGCCTTACAAATTTTAGGACAATCACAGCATCAATGGCAGTTGGAACGTGACTTACTTGACCGTCGCCAAGGCTTGTGGGAAGCGGAGGTATTGGAAACTCTTGCAGCGGGAGAAAAAAGCTGGCAACGTGTGGAGGAAAGGTTGAATAAGGAGTATACCCTGTGGCGACGAAGCTTTCAAAAGGAGTTAGAAGAGCGACAGGGAGAATGGGAACAAAATTATCTTGATTTTCTCCAGAAAAAAGAGTCCTGGGTTCAGGAAAGTCATGGTCAAGGTTTGATTCAGGGCCTAGTGCAGAAGCTTGTATTGGATCCTAGCCTAGTGGTAGCCATCAATCATGATGAATTGGAAGTGCAGTTTGCCCACCTTAGTAGAAACATGGAAAGCAGTGTTAGTTCCAAGATGACGGAAGCGATTGCAGAATCCCTCCTAGCTGACTCATATCTCGACCAGCTTATAGTTCGTAGTTCTACATTAAAAAGTTTTGGAAAAAATACAGGAGCTGGAATCAAGAAGATTCGTCGTAACACCTCCAGCTTGGAAAGCCATCTTGTGGCTCAGGAACTGGCAGATAAAACAAATCAGCTCCTGAAGGAGGTAGCTGGACGACAGGCTGCTGATTACGGTCAGGATTTGCTAGAAAAGATTTTAGCTAGCTACATGGAAGGTATTACTAACCAGAATCAGGCCATGGTGGACTGGCAGGAAAGACTCGCTCGAGATGCTGGCTATACCGTGGGTGGAAGCATTCGTCGTACCATTGTAGTTGATGCAACCTTACTGAATCCTATAAAAGAGACCCAGTACCTGCCAGTTTATCAGCATTTCAGTGCAACTGCACCAAAATTGCGGAAAGTAGAGGCAACTTCTAGAGAAAATGCCATGTTGCAGCTTGGTCTTGCACAACGTGAATTAGAGCTGTGGGGACAAAAGATTTTTGAAAGTAATGGTTTGCTGGAGCAACACAAGGGAAGTGTACCAGAGCTTGTAAATAGTCCTGATGCTACTGGTTCCAAGAAGGCTGCATTTAAAGATTTGGGAAGTGGTCAAATGGGAGCGATTTTGGTGGACTATTACTGGAATAGTATTCAGGCTCGGAAGGGAATGGAGGAGTTGAGTAAGGCAGGTCACGACAAACGCCTGTTTGACGACCGGGGATTACCCTTTAGTGCCCCCACCTTGCGGCAGGTGTCAGAAATTGCCATGAATATTGCAGGTGGTGTAACTGGCCAAGTTTGGTTGAGATATCTTGACGAGGCAATCTTTGCTAGCATTGATTTTAATGGTGGCTACAAGAGTGCTGATGAAATAGGTCGTGACTTGGCCACAAAGGCTGTGGAAGCTTCTATTGGTGCTGGAACAAATTGGGCAGGGGATACCATATCTGGTATTAAAAACACAGCTGGTAAGATGGCAGCTATGACAGGATTGAATCTCGCCAGTGGTTCTTTGTCCAATGTTACCACTGTTACCCTCCAGAGCATGAACTTTGATAAAATCGGTACTGGTGATTTTTTCAACGGGGAAATGTTCACCTCCATGATACGTGATAAGAATAGTTGGGCATCTATTGTGGCAGGAGCTGCCAGTGCAGGTGTCTCAATGTATGGAAGTAATTTCTTTGGAGCCATGGGAG
>JAGCMR010000001.1 GCA_017646305.1 Spirochaetaceae bacterium | reverse complement strand
GGACACCGATGGTGTTCAAGAGCACAATGTCCTGCATAACGGCAGATTTCAGCTCCTCGTTGAGCATGGCATTTCCACCGTATTTTACAACTACGGTTTTACCTACAAACTGCTTGAAATAGGGCAAGGCTTGAACAAGTACGTCAGCCCACTCCTCATTGGTAATATCCATTTCTTTATCCTTCTATGAAAAAGCCCCGCAAAAATTGCAGGGCAAGTATTGCTTTTGGCTACCCCATTAGGTGCGGTAGTCTCCGTTTATCTTTACGTACTCGTAGGTAAGGTCACAGCCCCAGGCGGTACCAGCACAGTCTCCGTCCTGCAATTCTACCTCGATACAGGTTTCATCCTCGGACAGAATCTTTCGGGCAAGCTCCTCGTCAAAATCCAGGGGAACACCCTGTTGGAACACCTGAATGATTCCTGCCTTACTTACGAAGGAAACGCTTGTTTTTTCTGGGGTGAAATTTCCACCAGAATACCCCATGGCACAGAGGATTCGTCCCCAGTTGGCATCCTTTCCAAAGAAGGCAGCCTTTACCAAATTGGAAGAAATGACAGCCTTGGCAAGGATACGGGCATCTTCCACAGAAGCAGCCCCCTTTACCTGACATTCCACCAAATGCTCAGCACCTTCACCGTCGGCAGCAATACGCTTAGCCATGATGGTGTTCAGGTGATTCAAGGCTAACAAAAAGTCCTGATAATCCTGATTTTCACTGGTGATTTCTTGATTTCCAGCCATGCCATTAGCAAGAATCAGCAAGGTATCGTTGGTACTAGTGTCACCATCTACGGAAACACAATTGTAGGTACCAGCCACACTTTCCCGTAATGCCTTATCCAGCATGGCAGGAGAAATAGCACAGTCTGTAGTGATGAATCCTAGCATGGTGCCCACGTTGATGTGAATCATGCCAGACCCCTTAGCCATGGTTCCAAGGCGAACAATTTTGCCTCCGATACTTGTTTCCACCGCTGCTTCCTTGTAGCGGGTGTCGGTGGTCATGATAGCCTCACGAGCAGCCTGATGACCTTCCTTGGAAAGACCTGCTACCAAGTCAGCTATTTTTGCTTCAATCTTTTCTACGGGAAGCTGCTGACCAATAACGCCAGTGGAACAAACTAGCACATCTGTTTCTTGAAGATTCAATTGACTTGCTGCAGCTTGGGCCATGCGACGGGCAGCTTGAGCTCCCTGCTCTCCAGTACAGGCATTGGCATTTCCAGAGTTTACGATAATTGCCTGAGCCCTTCCATCAGATACGTGATTACGAGAAAGCTTAACACATTCAGCCTGTACCTTGTTTGTAGTAAAAACACCAGCTGCTGCACAGGCTTTTTCAGAAAAGATTAAGGCTGTGTCAGGCTTTGTTCTGCTGGCTTTAATGCCTGAAAGAACACCATTGGTGGTAAAGCCCTGGGGAGCAGCTACTCCTCCGTCAATATTTTCCATGAAAGCCTCCTTAATTCAAGCCTAAAAGTGGCTGACCAAGTAGCTCGTACATGAAATCTATGGGAGCAATTTCCTTGTTCAAGATTCTATACAAACCGTCACAGATAGGAAGCTTTAGACCCTTTTCCTCACAAATTTGATGAATATACTTACAGGCTACAGCCCCTTCTGGCAAATAACCAACTTCTCCAATGCGAGCAATCAAATCCTCTAAGTTAGAGAACTTTCCTAATAGATCCCTCTGGATAATTTCGTGGCCAAAGCGACGGTTACGGCCATACTTACTACGACAGGTTACGTCCAAATCTCCCACGCCAGCAATGGAACTAAAGGTTTCTGCGTGGGTAGCCCCCATGGCAAAGCCCAAGGTTCTGATTTCATCAAGGCCAGCGGCCAGCAACAGGGATTCTGTATTATCACCAAACAAATCAGAAGTTTCTGCCACTGCATCAAGACTACCAAATACTACAGCGATAACATTTTTGGCGGCAGCACAAATCTGTACTCCCACCACATCAAGGCTGGAATATACCATAAGACCACGAACTCGCAGCAATTCTCGGAAACGAATGGAGTTCATGGGGTTTTCACTGGCGGCAATAAGGCCAGTAAGCTTGCCCATGGCAACTTCTTCAGCATGACTGGGGCCAGAAATATAAACCAAGCTCTTGGCATAAACAGGAGGCAACACCTCTTCCAGAGTTTCAAGGATAAGACGAGGTCCCTTATCGGAGGGAACAAAACCCTTTGTCAAGACGCCGATGCAGGTAGAACCATCTTTAATGGAAGGAACTTCTAAAAGCTGGGCCACCGTAGAAGCCAAATACAGGGAAGGACTTGCAAGAATCAAGAATTCCTTATCCTGGGCTACCTTTAACATGTCTGTTGAAGCAGTAAGATTTTCAGAAAGCTTGAACTTTGGCAGGTAGCGATTATTTTCATGCTCATGATTGATACTGTCAACAACTTCCTGCTCACGGGCCCAAATCTCTACGGCGTTTCCACCACGAGCTAAGGCTTGAGCAACAGCTGTTCCCCAAGCACCTGCACCAATAACACCAACTGATTTAATGTTCATCTTTCCCCCCCTTACATCCAACATTCTAGCTCATCCTGCCAGAAACAAAGCTCTTCGTCCTTAAAATATAAGGAAACTTCTCGCTTTCCACTTTCTGGAGAATCTGAAGCATGAACTACATTGTGGTTAGTATGGGTACAATAATCCCCTCGAATAGTTCCTGGCTGAGCATCGGAGGGTTTAGTGGCTCCCACTAACTTTCGTATCAGAGAAACACAATCATCTCCCTGCCAAGCCATGGCCACCACAGGACCACTAGTAATATAATCTACAAGCTCTTGATAAAAGGATTTTCCCAAATGCTCGGCATAGTGACTAGCAGCTGTTTCGTCGGAAACTCGGATCATCTTCATTCCCACCAACTGCAATCCCTTCCGCTCAAAACGAGAGATAACCTCTCCTACAATCCGGCGATTGACAACGCCAGGCTTTAACATTACAAAGCTAATTTCCATAACATTTAAGAGTATACAATAAATAGATTTCTAGGTAAAGGGAAGCATCCATTTTAAATGGTCGCTCCCTATTTAGAGAATACTTCAAAAAGAATCTGTTTACTGAGGATTTCCAGTTTTAAGGAAGGATTCGTTTACGTAGGCAGTATAATCTCCGTGATACACCAAACTCTTGAAGGTTAACACCGTATTGGAACCTGCTTTGAGATCCTGCATTCGCACCTTGGTAGCTGACCAAATATCTTGAATCGCCTCACATTCCAGTACCTCTAGCAACTTAACCATCTCATTTTTCTTGTTATACATTTCGCTTCTAACGGTAATCTTTTTTTCAATGTCTACGTGATGAACCACCCGTTCATACAATTTATCTTCTAAAGGATAAGCCTCTACAATGTAACCTGTACTACCATCTGCCAGAATAGTTGTTCCCTGCAAGGAATAACGATCAAAGGTAGGATTACGGGGATTCATGTCTCCTGTGTTAAAATCCATACCAAAAAAAGACATGTCGGAGCTAACAAAGGGAATTTTCATTGTAGCGAAAAATGACTTGAATTTAATAGAAACCCCAGGAGTTCCCCCCTCATCTGGAACAGAGGTAAGGATTCTGGTTCCATTAAAGGAGTTAGGAACAGAGAAGGCAATCATTACGTTGATTTTTCCTTCACCACGAGAGGTATACATATTGTATTGCATCAGGGTCTCTTTTCCCTTTTTTGAGGTAATCAGGGCATCTACAGCGGCAGATAGAGAAGCTCCACGATCAAAGGGCTGAGACTGACGCATTAATTCCTTAAGCTCAGGAGTAGAGGACCATACATAGGTTACAAGATTAAGTAATACTGTCAAAATAAGTAGTTTTTTCATGCTAATTTCACTCTTTGCAACAGATTATATCTGATTGATTTCAAAAGAGCAAACCAAAAAGCTTGCATTTCGTTACACAAAAGATGAAAAAATAATAATTTTGAAAGAATTCTAGCTAAATTAGCACTTCAAGGATGACTTCACATCAGGGCTGCTAACAAGTCATGCTCCAAAATCGTTCCAGCTGTTCGGCATCTTGTATTTCCTGCAATCGCTTAAGCACAGGATAATCTGCTTCTGCCCAATCCAGTTCTTCGATGGTGTCTAAACTACGCCAGCAAGAATCGATGTGTTCTTGAATCTCAAAGGGCCCATTGGGGGTACAGTAATAGAAATGGAGCTTTACCTTAAAATTAGTATACTGATGCTCCACCGTCATGAGAAAATCATCTACGGAAATGGTAACTTGTAATTCCTCCCAAATCTCTCGTCTCAGGGCATCCTCGTGACTTTCCCCTTCCTCTATTTTTCCACCAGGAAATTCCCACTTAAAGTCTGTTTCCTTTGGTTCCTTCCCTGGCTTTGGCCCTGGACGCTGGACACAAAAAATCTCGTAGCCTTTTTCAAAACTCATTTTAGTAAAAATTGCAGCCACTACCTCAACCTGCTTCATATATCCTCCTAAAAACATTGTGGATTGTAGCAAAAAACAACACTTCCTCCAAGAAGCCTATCCCCACCAATCTTCCACCTTTAGCAAGGAATTTTCAGCTAAGGGAAGAAAATCCTTCAGGTTATGGGTTACGAGAATCATGTTGTTAGATATAGCTATTGAGGCAATCTGGGTATCAGCATAGGGAGCAACAAATCCCAGCTTTTCACAACGTGCAAGAAGTTCCCCACAAATTCGTGAGGCAAAGGAATCGTAGGGTAAAACTTCCATCCGAGAAAAAAGCTCTTCTAAGGTACGGTAAATACAATCCCTTCGTTTTCCCAAAGGAAGACGTTCCATACCATATACCAACTCTTGACGAGATATGGCACAAAGGACGCACAATTCTATCCGCTGTTGAAAATATTCCAGAAGGTGACCATTGGGATGGGGTTTGAATAATTCTGAAATCACATTTGTGTCCAGCAAATATAAAGGTTTCATAATTCCTCGAAAAAACTCCATTGTAATTGAGATTTTTTTGCATCAGGTCCTTCATTTGAGCGAACAAATGGTAATCCTTCTTCATTCTGGTTGCAAGAATCTATTGTTCCTGCAAAAGCTTCTTCCTGTAAGCCAAAAACTTCTTCAAGATAACTTTTCCTAAGAGTTTGGAACCATTGGTGAGATTGATAATTCTTCAGATACTCCTCGTATCCAAGGAGTACAGCCACAGGTTTTTCGTGACGAGTTAATTCCACAAGATTTCCTGATTCAGCTTGCCTAATCAAGGAGGAAAGAGAATTGCGAGCCTCATAGATAGATGTCCTAGACATAGCCTCATTTTATCATAATACTGGCTAGAAGTCAATTATTTTTGGCTAGAATTATTTTTCTAGCCTTTCCACGGGATTTCGGATATAGTGGAAGTATGGAGCAACAAAATCCGACTCTCAAAAAAACAAAGCGGTACACACTGAGAACCTTTGTGCAGGAAGCCTTTCTCACCAGTAACTTCTTTATTCAGAATGATTTATTAACTTATGCTTCTGCCTGTGCCTTTAGCTTTTTGTTTTCTTTGTTGCCAGTAGTGAT
>JAGCMR010000104.1 GCA_017646305.1 Spirochaetaceae bacterium | reverse complement strand
TGTTCCAGTTTTTGGACAGCCTAGTCTTAAGAGCGTAGAAACAATCAGTATTGATACTTTTGATACTGCTGATGAAATGGGTTGGACATGGGATTACCAGGCCAGCAGATTTGTTACAGAGGGATATCCCAAGGTTGGGTATTTCGATGGTATGCCTAGTTCCCTGATTCACCTGAGAAAGGATGGGGATCCCGATGCCAAGGTTCTCGGTGTAAAGGTTCTCTTTGATCGCAAGGGTGACAACTGGTTTGAAATCTTCCCCACCACAACTGGTGATGACGGAGAAACAAAAAACCACGAGATTCCTCTGATTGGAAACGTAAACCAGATTGATTTCTGGGTATGGGGTGCCAATTATTTGTATTTCGTAGAAGTGCTTGTTCGTGATGCAGAGGGAAGAGTACATGTAATTCCAGCCTGTAATACAGCATTTGATGGATGGCGCAATATTGTAGTTACTATGCCTACCTATATCCGCCAGCAGTCTCGCATGCGATCTGGTCCAGAGATGTTGTCTTTTGTTGGTTTCAGAGTTCGTACCGATCCCAACGAATATGTGGATGACTTCCTCATTTATTTTGATAACTTGAAGTATACAACAAATATCCTTGAGAATATCTACGATGGATATGAGTTGCGTAATGCTGACTTTGGTCAGTAGGAGGGTGGAGAAAGATGAAAAGAGTAATCGCAGTATTGATGGTGCTTGCCACCTTTGGAATGGTTTTTGCTCAGGATGGAACTTCAAGCTTGGCAGATCCTGATCCAACTATTATTGGAGCTGATTCTGCAAAGCAGGCCTTGAGAGAAGTTTCTGTTGATTTGTTTGAGCGTGAAGGTTCTTGGAATGCACGTATTTCTTCTGACAATGGTGTTGTTAGTTCCCGTTTGTTTGATGGAAGTCCTGCTTCAAAGGAGCCCATGGCAGAAAATGAAGGTGTGACTGATGAGCGTGTACTTGGTGTGAAGGTTGAGTTCTTCCGCCGTGGTATTAACAGCTTCTATGTTACTGCTGCACGGCCAATTCCTATTGAGGGAATTACCAAGACTGTATCTGTATGGGTAACTGGTCGTAACCAGGGACATACTTTGAATCTGTTGGTTCAGGACTATTTTGGAAACAACTTTGAGATTTACATGGGCTCCTTGGCCTTCTCTGGTTGGAAGAAAATGACTGTAGCTATTCCACCTTCTCCAGATGGTGAGCGTGGTATTGTTCAGCAGAGTGCTTATTACGGAGATCGTCCTGGATTGCGGATTATTGGTTTCCGCATTGACTGTGATCCTTTGTTGGCTCGTGGTTCCTACTACCTGTACTTTGATGATCTTCGTGCTGTTACCGACTTGTATGACATGGAAAACCGCAACGAAGATGACATGATCGACAACTGGTAATCAGTTTTAACCTTTACGAAGGTTTTGAAAGACCCTTGCAGTGCAGGGGTCTTTTTTATTTTCTCTGTAGCTTTTTTTTAGGAAATTCTGTATCTTGTAGAGGAATAAGAGGTATTCAGCTATGATTAATTTTAATGAGAAAAAAGGTTTTATCTGTGATATGGATGGTGTGATTTATCACGGGAATAAGATTCTTCCTGGTGTGGCTGACTTTATCAGTTGGT